>CAYJMZ010000130.1:0-7936 GCA_964370995.1 uncultured Fimbriimonadaceae bacterium
AATCGAGGTCGATGATCTCGTTGCGGCCGCTCACCAAATCGTCGTACGAGAGCTGCCCGCTCGCCACACGGTAGTGCCCCAGGGGGTGGTTTGCGAAATCGAGGTCGATCACCTGCTGAAGGTGCGCGCCGCGCTCGAGGTCGGCGAGTTCGATCAGCACCTCTCGTTCCCCCGGGGCCGCGATGGCGCCGTAGGCCCCGCGCAGCGACACCCAACGCGCGAGCTTTAACTCCAACTTGAGATTGCGCGCGACCGCGGTCATCATCTTGTCCAGCTCCGTGCGGAACACCTCGGGAATGAGCTCGGGGCGGTGGATGTAGTAGTAGTTGCCACCGGCCTTCTTGGCCATGCTCGCGAGCAACTCCTCGTTGTAATCGGGGCCGAACCCCAGGAACGTGCACGTGACGCCCCGGGATTTGATGTCCCCAGCTGCGGCTACCAGGGCTGAGAAATCCTTGACCCCCGTGGTGGGATCGCCGTCGGAAAACACCACGAGGCGCGTGCTGCGGCCCGGGTCCGTGACCTGCGCGACCTGCGCGGCGCCCAGCATGATGCCGCCGTGCAGGTCCGTGGTGTTGCCCGCCATGAGCCGCTGGATGCCGTCCTTGATCGGCTGCTTGTTGGTGACCCGCTGCGGCGGCATCAGCACGTCCACGACCTCCTCGAAGGTCACGATGCTGAGGATGTCGTCGGGCGAAAGAAGGTCCACCACATGCGAGCACGCCTGCTTCACGTACTCCAGCGGCGGCCCTTCCATCGAGCCGGACCGGTCGATCACCAAACACAGGTTGAGGGGGGTGCGCGAGCCTCCGCCCATGCCGGGCAACGCGTCGCCCGCGCCGTGAAACTCCACGAGGAACTGCTCGCGCGCGGGGCCGTTGGCCATCGCCGCGACGCGCCCCGGCACCACCTCGGCCTCCAGCCCGCGCATGGCGCCCATCGCGGCGGTGCGCTGCGGGTCGAAGCCTGCGCCCATGGCTTGGGTGCGGTTCGGGTCGTCGCCGGGTCCGCCGCCGAGCAGCGTTCGGTTGGGGTCGATGCGTTGGGTTGGGTCCATGGGATGCGTTCCTACCTATTCGACGCGGAAGACGGTCACTCCTATCTTGACGAGATCCCCGGGCCGGATCGTTGTACTTTGCACGCGCTGGTCGTTCACAAACGTGCCGTTGGTGCTGCCCATGTCGGTGACGAGCAGCCCGCCGGGGGCCGGACCCACGCTCGCGTGGCGGCGCGACGCCGAGGTGTCGAATCCCAACGCGATCCCCGTGGCCTCGCGCCCGATCTCGATGACCCCGTTCACGCTGAACCGCTGACCGGCCAGGGGCCCGGCTATCGCCACAAGCGTCGCCGGACCCGCCACGGGCGCCACGGGCTGCGGCGGCTGCGGGGCCATGGGCGCGCCGGGATACGGCTGGCCCCGGTACACCTCGGCCACCTTCTGAGGCAGCGAGCCGACCCTCATGAGGAATTCGAGTTGGTGCTGGCCGATGCGGATCTGCGATTGGTGGGCCAGGATCGCCTCCTGAATGGGCTGGCCGTTGAGGAACGTGCCGATGGGCGAGCCACCGTCCACGAGCACGTACGTGGTGCCGCGCTTCATGATGCACGCGTGCATCGGGGCGACCGACGGGTCCCCAAACAGGGGGATCTGCGCGGTTTCGCTGCGCCCGAGGAACACCTGCGGCGCGTCCACCACCCACTCCTTGCCCTCGTTGCGCCCCAAGCTCAGCCTCACCCACGCCTGGCGCGCCAAACGCTCGACGAGCCCGATGAACAGCCCGATGCCCGCGCCCACGGTGAGCGCCATCACCGCGCGCGAGCCGATGCCCACCTCGCCGATGGTCTGCACGCGCATGGCGAGGATCGTGGGCGCGAGCGCGGTGCCGATGATGTCGAACACCGCGCCGCTCAGGGCACCGCCCAGCGCCCCGCCAATCGCACCCTGCAGCGCGCGCCGCCAGTTGAGGCTGCTGGCCCCGATGGCCGCACCGAGGCACAACGCCATCGGTGCGATAGCTGTAATGCGGCCAGCGATCAATAGAGGCAGTGGCCCGTTCTGGAGCTGGACCATGGGGCCAAAAATCCTTTGGCTCAGGGAGCCGCCGATCTGGTACCCGAACATCCCGCCGATGGCCCCGAGCACGCATCCCAAGCCCGCGCCCCGAAGCAGGTGCACGCGGCTTCCCTGCAGCCACCCGTTCAGCCCGCCGACCGCAAGCCCGATCGACGCGCTGAGCACCAGGATCAGCTTGACCTCGAACTGGCTCCAATCCGCACCGAACGAGGCCACCGTCGGCGCCATCGGCTCGATGAGCGCCCACGCGACGATCCCCGCGAGGCCACCCACGAACGCCCTCAGCAACAAGATGCCCATGCTTAGCCCTGATATCGGAACCGGACAGCCCCAAACTGGACGTCGTCGCCGTGGGACAGCGTCAATTCGGCGTCCACCTTGGCGCCGTTCACGAACGTGCCGTTGGTGCTTCCAAGGTCGCGCACGGTGACCGTCGCGCCGTCCCGCACAAGCTCGGCGTGTCGCCTCGACACGGTGCTCTCGCCGACGAGCGCGACAGGCAAGCCCTCCTCGCGCCCCACGATGGACAGCCCCTCGTCGAGCACGATCTCGCCCGCCGCGCCCACCAGCCTCGGCACGCCGCCGCTGACCGCCATGGGCGGGGCCAATGGCTCGGGCGGCGCATCGCCGAGGATGATCTTCTGCGGAGGCTCGGGCGCCTTGGGCATCGGGGGCGCGGGTTCTTGGTCGGGGGCCTTGGGATCGGGAACCTCGACGCCCATGCGACGGAGGCGAATCCCCACGGCGTCGGGATGGCGCCGAAGGAACTGCAACAGCGCGTAGCCTGCCGCGAAAATGCCGGCCAGAACCAACAGGTACACGAGCGCCTGCCCGATGGAACTGCCCCCCTGCTGTTTGGCGGGCGCTGCGTCGGGTGCCTTGGCGCCCTTCGCGGGCGGGGGCGCGCCCTCGTCGGCGATCGTTTCGACGTCGCCGGGGATGGCGACCACGACCATCGGGTCCGCCCTCGCGCGCTTGAGCGGCACGTCCGCGATCTGCTTGACGGGGTCCGCTTCCCGGCCCGCCACGTTGTAGCGCACGGTGACCGTCAGGGGCCCGGGATGCAGGGCGGCGAATTGCACCTCGCCCTTGGCCGCCGGGTCCAGCACCCGCTCCAGGGTGCGCTTGCCGTCGGAGATCTTGACGACCGCGGCTGCCACGGGCTTGCCCAAATGCTCCACGCGCACGGTCACGGCGCCGATCCACTGGAACTGCTCGACGGCGACCTTCCAGCCGCCCTTGATCTCGGCGATGCTCTTGAACGCGAGGTTGCCGGACTCGGCGTCCCACACAAACAGGCGGTCTCCGGGCGCGAAAGCGGGCAGGTCGTAATCAAACGCCTTGCCATCCAACTTCGTGGCGTTGAGGGGCGGCGCTTCGGGGAGGCCGGCGCCGGTCCACACCGAATGCACGCCGGGACCGGGGAACTCCAGACGCACCTTGAGCTGCGCCGAGGCGGACGAAGCCAGGGCGGCAACGACAACGAGCAGGCTCAGTCGGTTTCGCACGCTGCCACGATTGTAGCCCGTACCCTTGCGAGGTTGTCCGCAACCTCGGTGGCGGTGTAGCCCTGGGGCCCCACTTCCCTGGCGCACAGATCGCCCGCCAGCCCGTGCCAGTACATCGCGCACGCGGCCGCCGGGCCGGGTTCGAGCCCCTGGGCCAGCAGCGTTCCCACCACCCCGCTCAGCACGTCTCCCATGCCCGCGGCGGCCATCCCCGAGTTGCCCGTGCGGTTCACCCACAACGGCTCTCCGGGGTCGGCGACCAGCGAATACGCGCCCTTGAGCAGCACGGTTTTGCCCAAAAGCGTCGCGGCATGGCGGGCGGTCTCGAAGCGCGCGGCCTGCACGTCGTTGGCGCTCGTGCCCAGCAGACGCCCCAACTCGCCCGGGTGCGGCGTCAGCACGCACGGCCCCGGGGGCAGGGCGCCTCCGGCGGCAACAGCGTTGAGGGCATCGGCGTCCACGCACGCGGGGCGGCGCCACTTGGGCAGGAGCTCCCCGAGGAACGCCCGCGCGGCATCGCCGGTCGACAGGCCGGGCCCGACTACCAGCGCGTCCCACCGGTCCTGCTCCTCCACGAGCACAGCGGCATCCGGCAGCCCCCGGAGCACGGCCTCCGGCAGGTGGTGGGCGACGACCTCAAGCACGCTCGGCACGGACGCGACCCCCACGTAGCCCGCTCCCGCCCGCAACGCGGCCCGCGCGGCCAGTACCGCCGCACCCGGCATGCCCTCCGAGCCCGCCACGATCAGCACCGCACCGTTGTGCCCCTTATGGCTGCCCCTCAACCGCTCGGGCAGCCGCTCGCCGACCCACTCGACGTCCAACAGCCGCGCGTCGGTGGGCTCGGCCAGCAACGCCTCGGGAAACCCGATCTCCGCGAGCGACCAGAAACCGCACTTCTCCAACCCTTCGGCCTGAAACAAACACGGCTTTGGGAGCCCGAAGGTCACGGTGCGCAACGCCCACACGGCCTCGCCCAACTCGCCGCCGGTGTCGCAGTCGATGCCGCTCGGCACGTCCACCGCCACCACGTTCGAGTCGCTGGCGTTGATCGCCAGGATCGCGTCGAGCACGGGACCCTGCACCTCGCCCTCGGCGCCAATGCCGAGAAGGCCGTCCACGATGAGATCGAACCCATTGAGCGCGCCCAACGCCTCGTCGTATTCGCGCTGCCCCACGAACGCGCACGGCACCCCGGCGCGCTGGGCGAGGGAGCGCTGCTCGTCGGCCTGGCCGCGCAGCTCGCCCGGCTTGGCAGCCACCAGGCACTGCACGTCGTATCCGTGCTCGTGGGCAAGCCGCGCGCACGCGAACCCGTCGCCCCCGTTGTTGCCCTTGCCGCACAGCACCACGAGCCGCCCGCCCTCGCCCAGAATCTCCACCGCCGCCTCGAACACCGCACTGCCCGCGTTCTCCATGAGCGTGCGCACCGACACCCCAAACTCCGCGGTGGCGCGCCGGTCGATCTCGCGGCTGCGCGCCCGGTCGGCGATCCAAGCGCTCATTCGGACCACCATGTGAGTTGGATGGGGGATCCCGTGCGACGCGCCGGCATCCAGCGCGCGTGACCGTCGGCTGCCACCCGGTTGAGACCCCCGCGGTAGGTGCCCTTGCCCTGCATGAAGTGGTTCTGCCACAGCGCCGTGCGGGCGGAGCTGACCACGTCGGACTCGGTGACCAAACCCCCGTGCGGGCGCGCGGCGTTCGTGATCGAGTTCACGAACACGTACGCGTTGGCTTGGTAGTTGGTGGAGGGACCGTTTTCGGGCACGTCGTGGGCGCCCAGTGGCGAGAACCAGATCTCCGCGTTCTTCACAAACGGCGCGAGCACTAGGGCGACCGGGTGTCCGTCAAACCGATTGCTCTGGTCTGCGGGGAACTCGCGGGGAAGCGTGTCGGAGAACGTGCCGGGGGTCGTGCGGGGGCCCAGGTTGTAGGGGTACGCGCCGTCGACCTGCTCGACGTACAGCATGGTGGCCATGCCGATCTGCCGGATGTGCGTGAGGCACTTGGACTGTTTGGCCGACTCCTTGGCCGCAGCGAACACGGGGAACAGCAGCGCGGCGAGGATCGCGATGATCGCAATCACCACCAGCAGTTCGATCAGCGTAAATGCGCGCATTCGCTTCATCCTACGACGCGTCGCCCCCACACGTGAACCGTTCGACCGCTTCGAAGCGAATCGCGCCGCCGCAACCCGCGTGGACGTAGCGCCTGCGGGCGGGGAGGCGTCGCGCGCGCACGATCATCAACCCACAGGTCGCGCATCGGTAGTGCACTTGCTGGCGGCGCTGGTTCCGTTGCGCCGAATACCGGTGGTGAACGGCCGCGGGCTCACCCAGGTCGGCCATCGCCTGCCGCCACGCAGCCCCGTGCCCGCACCCCCGTCGCCCGGCCCGTTTGTGCGCCAGCAGGTGCGCGTACTCGTGCTTGACGGTGCTCGCCATGCGCTCCTCGTCGGTGAGAAGGACGCGGCTCAGCGCGATCCGCCCCTGCGACGGGTAGGCAATGCCTGCGGACACCCGAAGGTTGCGCCACTCGACGCAGGGCCGATAGCCAAGGGGATGCTGGTCGCAAAGCGCATCCACCAACCGGTCCAAGGCCGCCTCCAGCATGGTGAGAGGATACTCCGGGGCACTCAGCGCAGTGTTGAGTGTTCAGTGTTGAGTGTCAAGTGTTGAGGCCGGACTGCTCCCCCTCAACACTCAACACTGAACACTTGACACTCTCAAAAGATTTTGTTCTTGCCGAACATTCCGCCGCCGGCGTCGCCGTGGATGTCGAACCACTTCCGCGTGTTGTACTTGCGGCACAGCTCGCCCACCATCGCGTCGGACTCGGTGGCGGGGCGATCCACCCGCTCCTTGCTCTTGCCCTGCATGCGCATCAGCGTCGCGAGGGCGGTTTGGGGGTTGGACGACGCGCCGTCCACGACGTTTGCGATGTCGCTCATCATTGCGCCGGTCTCGCGGACGACCTGGTCGTACTCGTTGCGGATGGGCACGCACTCGGCTGGGGGCGGCACCGAGTTGAAGAACGTGGTGAGTTCGACCCACAACTTGCGCTGGCGCTGGGTGTCGTCGGTGGTCTTCTGGATCGACGGCGCCTTGGAGTTCGCGTCCAGCGGGTCGTCCTCATTGAGCAGGTCGCCAATGTTGGAAAGCGGGTCGCCTCCCTGCAGCAGGGTGAGCGACACCATGAGCTCGGCGGTCTGGTCTTCTGCCAGGCGCATGCGTCGCTCCTCGGTGCGTCGAAGGTGCTCGAGCCACGCGCGGATGTCGTCGGGCATCACCACGAGCTGGCCGGGCCGCTCGAGAACCGGCGGGCCCGATGAGCCCTCGGTGCGCAAGATCGGGGGTTGCACACCACCTTGGGCCTCGAGGACCGGCGGGCCCCCGCTTCCCGTGGCCTGCAGAGACCGAGGGGTGCCGACGGTGCCGCCAAGCCCAAGCGCTCCGGCGGCCCGCAATCCGATGAACGCGGCTCCCAGCGCCCCGATCACCCCGATGGCGATCGCCCACCTCAGCGAGCGTCGGTTGCGCGCGGCGGCGTCCTGGAACATCGCGGGGGCCGCTTCACCAGAGCCGTGCGGGGCGGACGCGACAACCGGCCCTCCGCATTTCATGCAGAACTGCCCGCCGGTCGCCGTCTGGCCGCAACGTGAACACACCATGACCGCTTCTTTAGACGCCTCGCACGCGCCTGTGCACCCATTATCACCCGGTTTCCTCCGGTTGGGCCGAAAGAATCCCCGCAAGAACCCTTGGTGGCCTTCGCTCGTCACAGGGACAACTAACTTTGGGCCGGCAAATCAGACTCGGAGGTGTGCGATGAACCACGAACATCCCCTGTTTCAGTTCTTTCGAGAGTCGCTCCACGCGACGATGGAAGATGTCGGGCTCGGCAACGACGTCGAGGTCGAGCTGTACCTCGCCTCGATGCTGGAGTCCTTCGTGCACCGCGACGAGATCTTCGCCATTCGCGATGCAGACGGCCGGCGCATCGAGAGCGTGGCGGAGATGATGGTCGAAGGCGACATCCGCCTCAACGCGGACTCGTTCGCCCGCGAGCGCGAGGTGCACCGGCACATCGGCGACTTCGTGTTGTTCTGGTCCGGCATCTTCCCCGAGTTCCTGCAGCACCTCAAACGCCCAGGCGGGAAGGACTCCCTGGTGGACCTCGTCGCCCAGGGCCGCGAGAGCTACCACATCGTCAGCACCTTCGAGCACGACCCGTACGGCAAAGAGGCTCCCACGTTCCGCAAGCTCAGCGAGCGGTTCGACCAGTACCAGCGCGGCCTCCTGCTCATCCGAGCCTCGATGGAAGGCCTAGGCAACCCCTGGTCCCACGGCTT
>CAYJMZ010000131.1:0-5822 GCA_964370995.1 uncultured Fimbriimonadaceae bacterium
GCACTCTAAAATGGGGGGAGGCAGTATTTTAGAGTGCGCGAACTCCCGTTCGCGCCTTCGAGTGCGGCGGAGCCGCTCCAAGAGCCAAGGCGGTCGGGCCGCTCCGCGGGGTGGGAAAGCGCGGACAGGGAGTCCGCGCACTCTAAGAAAAAGGGTCGGACTTCCGGCTAGAAGTCGTCGTAGACTCCTACGCTGTCGATCTTCATGTGGGTGATGGTTTCGTAGAAGGCCGAGCTTGAGTTCTCGAGAAACCATATTGCCGAGCACCACGGGTAGTGGATCGGGTCCCGTACCAACCCGTGCCGCACGGGGTTGAAGTGGACGTACGCGATCCGGGCGAGGTAGGACCTCTCAAACGTGATGCGGGAGGGCCAAGAACGGAACCAGACTTGGCGACCGACCGTTTCGTGGCGGCGGTTCAGTTCGGCGGCCGTGGAGCGGTGGATCTTCGCGGTCAGTTCAGCGGGAGCATCCTCCTTGTCCGGCGATGTGCCTACCAGGTGGTAGTGGTTCGAGAAGACGGCCCACGCCTCCAATGTCCAGCCCATCTCCTCCGCTGCGGCTAGGATGGCGTCGTAGAGCATCTCGAGATCTTGAGCCTCACGGAACAGGTTCACCTTCTGATAGGTCGCCGCCGTGATGATCCAGTTTCCGGCCTCTCTGACGGCCCTGCTAGGTGCGTGTGGCCATGTACGCATGAGGGAAGTATAGTACAAAAAGGAACAAAAGATGCCCCTTTTAGAGTGCGCGAACTCCCGTTCGCGCCTTCGAGTGCGGCGGAGCCGCTCCAAGACCAGGGCCGCCGGGCCGCTCCGCGGGGTGGGAAAGCGCGGACTGGGAGTCCGCGCACTCTAAAATGGGGAGGCAGGATTTTAGAGTGCGCGAACTCCCGTTCGCGCCTTCGAGTGCGGCGGAGCCGCTCCAAGACCAGGGCCGCCGGGCCGCTCCGCGGGGTGGGAAAGCGCGGACTGGGAGTCCGCGCACTCTAAGACCGGACCCCTTAGCGGAATTGTTCCTGCAGCTTTTCGAGGGCGGCGCTGCCGGGGCAGAGGTCGTCGTGGGGCGTCGTTGCGAGTGGGCGGGAGGCGGTGCCCATCTGGTCGTGCATGTCGCCCGTGTCGGTGCACACGAACAGCAGGCCCGTGGGGATCTCGCCGGCGCGCTGGTGGGTGCGGATGTGGTTGTACGCGCGGTCGCGATCGGTCGGATCGTAGTCGTCGGCGACCTTGCGCAGCCTGATCCAACTGCCGTCGTGCAGCTGCACGCGGTGCTGTTCGCCCGCGCCGTACGTGGCGGTGATCTCCGGGCGCGGCACGACGAGATCGGCCTGCACGACCTCGATCTGGTGCTTGCGCGTGTACGCGTAGCTCTTGGTCGAGCCCACGTGGTCGTTGAACGTGACACATGGCGAGATCACGTCGACGAACGAGAACCCCTTGTGCATGAGGCCCGCTTTGAGAATCGGCACAAGTTGCTCCTTGTCGCCCGAGAAGCTGCGCGCCACGAACGTCGCGCCCAGGTTGAGCGCCAGCAGCACGCTGTCGATGGCGGCCATCGTGTTCGGCTCGCCGCGCTTGGTGGTGGAGCCGGGATCCGCCGACGCCGAGAACTGGCCCTTGGTCAGGCCGTACACACCGTTGTTCTCAAGCACGTACAACAGGTCCGGGTTCCGCCGCATCGCGTGGCACATCTGGCCAAGGCCGATCGACAGCGAGTCCCCGTCGCCCGAGATGCCGATCATGATCAAGTCGCGGTTCGCGGCCGCGGCACCCGTCGCGACGGACGGCATTCGCCCGTGCACGCTGTTGAATCCGTGCGCCTCACGCAGGAAGTAGGCGGGACTCTTGGACGAGCACCCGATCCCCGACATCTTCGCGACCTTGTGCGGCGCGATGTCGAGCTCCCAGAACGCCTGGATGATCGCCGCCGTGATGGAGTCGTGTCCGCATCCGGCGCAGAGTGTGCTCATCGCCCCCTCGTAATCGCGCCGCGTCAGGCCGACGGCGTTGCGCGTGAGTGATGGGTGGTGAACCTTGGGCTTGGCAATGTAACTCATGCGGACCTCGGGAGTTGGCTCTTGACCCCCTCGACGACGTGGTGGGCGCTCATCGGCAGTCCCACGTAGTAACGAATCGATTCGAGCCTCGCCGGGGTGACCCCGGTTTCCAACAACAGCAGGTTGCGTAGCTGGCCATCGCGGTTCTGCTCCACCACGAAATTGGATTCGTGCTCATCGAGGAACGCGCGAACCGACTTGTGGAACGGGAATCCGCGTACGCGCATGTAGTCGGTGTGAACGCCTTGCGCCGTAAGCAGGTCCATCGCCTCCACGCACGCCGCGTGGCACGCGCCGAGAGTGACGATCCCAATGGACGCCCCCTTGTGCCGTTTGATCACCGGGGCTGGAATGACCTTTGCCGCGCCTTGGACCTTGCGGGCGATCCGGTCGAGCACCTCTTTGTATTCGTCCGGGTCCTCGGTGTAGGCGCCGAACTTGTTGTGGCCAGACCCGCGGGTGAAGTATGCGCCCCTGGGGTGCTGGCCCGGCAGCGTGCGATACGTGATTCCGTCGCCGTCCACATCGAGATAGCGGTAGAACTTGCCCATGATCTCCAACTGGCCGCTCGTGAGCACCTTGCCGTAGTCGGGCCGAAACTTGTCGTCCCACTTCAACTTCGGCACGATCCAGTCGTTCATCCCGATGTCGAGATCGCTCAGCACCATAACGGGCGTCTGAAACCGCTCGGCGAGGTCGAACGACGCCACCGCCATCTCGAACGCCTCTCCCGGGTCGGCGGGGTACAGGCAGATGTGCTTCGTGTCGCCGTGGGAGGCGTACGCGCACAGCATGATGTCGCCCTGCTGGGTGCGCGTCGGCATGCCCGTCGAGGGGCCGGTGCGTTGGACGTCGAACACGACCGCGGGGACCTCGGCGAAGTACGCGAGGCCCAGAAACTCGCTCATCAAGGAGATGCCGGGCCCCGACGTGGGGGTGAAGGCGCGAGCCCCCGCCCACGAGGCGCCGACGACCATGCCGATTGCCGCAAGTTCATCTTCCGCCTGCATGATCGCGAAGCGGTTTTTCTGCGTAACAGGGTCCTTGCGGTAGGTTTGACAGAACCCGGTGAACGCCTCCATCAGCGAGGTGGCGGGAGTGATCGGATACCACGCGCCGACGGTTGCCCCCGCGTACAGGCACCCCAGCGCGGCGGAGGTGTTCCCGTTGATCAGGATGCAGTCCTTGGTGGCATCCATCGGCTTGAGGTGAATGGGAAGGGGGCACGGCAGGTGAGCCTTGGCGTAATCGAAGCCGAGGGTGATCGCCTTGTGGTTCGATTCGAGCAGCGCGGGCTTGCGGCCGAACGCCTCCTGGGTGAGCGTAATGAGGATGCCGGTGTCGATGCCGAGCAGCGCCGCCAGAACGCCCGCGTACGCGATGTTCTTCATCAGGATGCGCTCGCGGACGCCCGCAAACGCCCCGTTGCACAGCTCGGCCAAAGGCACCCCGAGGTACACGACGTCAGGCCGCCGACCCTCTTGCGGCAAGGGCCACGTCGAGTCGTAGAGCACCCAGCCCCCCGTCTTGATCTCCGCCACGTCGGCATCGAACGTTGCTTTGTTGAACGCCGCCATCAGGTCGAATTCGGGCGTGCGCGCGGTGTAGCCGTCCTTGCTGACGCGGATCTCGTACCACGTGGGCAGGCCTTGGATGTTCGAAGGGAACAGGTTCTTGCCGGTTACGGGCACCCCCATCCGAAAGATCGCCTGCATGATCAGGCCGTTGGCGCTGGTCGAACCCGTGCCATTGACCGTGGCGATCTTGAATGCGAAGTCGTTGATGCGGGATTTCATTGAGCTGGGGTGGATGCGACCATGCGGAGCGTGCTGTCGGGAACGGGCCGACCGGCGTAGGGCAGTTGCAGGGTGAACTTGCGCATGTCCCACGCATAAGTCGGACACCGCTCGGCGCACAGCCCGCAGTGAAGGCAAAGGTTCTCGTCTTTCACCATCACGCGTCCCGTCTGTTTGAGTTCGCCCGACACGAACAGCGGCTGCTCGTGCACGTCGGCGGGCGCGGTGAGATCGTTGCGGAGGTCGGACTCCTTGGCGTTGTGCACGATCGTGAGGCAGTCCATCGGGCAGATGTTGATGCACGCGTCGCACTCGATGCACAGCGAGTCGGTGAAGTGCGTCTGGATGTCGCAGTTCAGGCACCGCTCGACCTCGGCGCGAACCTGTTCCGGCGTGAAGCCCTCTTCGACCTCGATCGCCATGTTCGAGAAGCGCTTCGGCATCGCCACGTGCACCATCTTCTGCCGCGCGATGGCGTCGTAGTCGTTGCTGTACGCCCATTCGTGCAGGCCCACCTTGGTGCTTGCAAGGGTTTGGCCCGGCGGCATGCGGTCCGTCACCGGCAACCCCGCGCAGTACTGGTGGATGGAGATCGCGGCCTGGTGTCCGTGCTCGACGGCCCAGATGATGTTTTTGGGGCCAAACGCCGCGTCGCCGCCGAAGAATACGCCGTCGCGGGTGGCCATGAACGTGGTTTCGTCCACGATCGGCATGTCCCACTTGTTGAACTCGAGGCCGATGTCGCGCTCGATCCAGGGGAACGCGTTCTCCTGCCCGATCGCGAGGATCACGGTGTCGCAGGGGAGCACAACACGCCCCGCCGGCTCCTGCACAAGCTTGCCGTCCAGCTCCACCGACGAGAACTTCTCGAACTCCATGCCTACGAGCGTGCCGTTCTCAACCAGGAACTGGATGGGCGACAGGTTTTCGAGGATCTCGATCTGCTCCTCCTGGGCGTCCTCGAGTTCCCAAGTCGACGCCTTGAAATACTTGCGCGTTTTGCGGCCGACGACCTTGACATCCTTGGCCCCCAGGCGCTTGGACGAGCGGCAGCAGTCCATCGCGGTGTTGCCCACGCCGATGATCAGCACACGACTGCCGACGGAGCTGACGTGTCCGAAATGGATCGATTCGAGCCACTCGATTCCGATGAACACCTGCTCAGAATCGTGCCGGCCCGGGACCTCCAGCTCCTTGCCCTTGGGGGCGCCGGTGCCGACGAAGACCGCGTCGAATTTGCCGGAGTCGAGCAGTTTCTTGAGGCTCTTGACGGGGGTGTTGTAGCGCACGTCCACGCCCATGTCCACGACGTAGCCGATCTCCTCGTCGAGCACTTCGGGGGGGAGCCGGAATGCCGGGATGTTGATGCGCATGAGCCCGCCCGCTTGGGGTCCCGCCTCAAAGAGGGTCACCTCGTAGCCGAGGGGCACGAGGTCGTTGGCCACGGTGAGCGACGCGGGCCCGGCACCGATCAGCGCGACCCTTTTGCCGTTCTTCTCTGCGGGCGCGTGGGGGATGCGGTCGCGGATGTCGGACTTGTTGTCGGCCGCCACGCGCTTGAGCCGGCAGATCGCCACGGCCTTGCCGTCCACACGCGTGCGGCGGCAAGCGGGCTCGCAGGGGCGGTCGCACGTGCGGCCGAGGATTCCGGGGAACACGTTGGAGTCGCGGTTGACGATGTACGCGTCGTCGTAGCGGCCCTGCGCGATGAGACGGATGTACTCAGGTACGTTCGTGTGTGCCGGGCAAGCCCATTGGCAGTCCACGACTTGGTGGAAGTAGTTCGGATCGCCAACGTCGGTGCGTCGCATGCCAGCCAGATTATGCCCGAACAGCCGCTTTCCAGGCTTGGGCTTGCAGGAATGGGAGGGGGCGGGCGGGTTGGAAACGCAGCCTTGCCGAGGGCGAGCCATAGTGGCGGGGGGGGGGGGGGGGGGGGGGCGGCCCCCACCAGGGGGGGGGGGGGGTGG
>CAYJMZ010000131.1:5832-7932 GCA_964370995.1 uncultured Fimbriimonadaceae bacterium
CGTCCCGTCCGCGAGAACACGGCGAATTGGCGTGGCTGGGAAATCGCGGACGGGGACGTCCGCGCCACTATGGCCGTCCGGCAGGAGACGGCGGTCCTTGAGGAGCTTCTCTATCTTCGCGCGGAAACTCTCCGGGAACTTCTGCCAGGGGATGGGCTTGCCGGTGAAGGCGCTGGGTTCGCGGGCTTCGACCTGCACGGACCCGCGGGTGCCGAACTCCACGCTGAGCGTGTACTTGCTCTGGGTGCCGTAATGGTAGCGGTCCGCGCCCTCCCACGCCTCGTTGGAGTCCCGCCTGCCCTCCAGTCGGTTGGCAATCTGGGCGACGAGACGTTCGAGATCCAAAAACGGCATTCGGATGTCCGTCGCGGATTCCAACCACGGCCGGGCGTACTCGACCTGCTCGACGACGACCCGGAAGACGGCCTGGCGTGGCAACCCGCTCGGAAACACGTCGGTGACCTCGAAGGGGTCCGTGTACCAGTCGTCCTCCGCATAAACGGCCTTCTCCGCCAGCTTCAGCTGAGACGGCGCGAGTCGGCCGAGAGCAATTCCCGACGGGGAGAACGCCGCTTCACGTTGCGACGGGCTTAGCGACCCCAGCAGGGGGATAAGAGGCGAAGACTGGATGAGCGGCTGCCCGTATCCGAGCATGGTCCCCTCATAGGGAACATTGGTGGTTCCCGTCTCGCTTAACAGATCGGCGATGTCCAGCACGCGGATGGCGCCGACGGCATCGACGTGGCGAACGTAGCGCTCGATGGGTTCGCGGGGGAACTCAAAGGGTCCGGCCGAGATGGGTCGCGTGTGTCTGGCTACGAGCCAATTTGCCGATCTCCTCAACTCGCAACCGCCCCTCTGGGTCAGCGCGAGCGAAGCGTTCGTAAGCGTCTGCTTGCTGCTGAGGGCGACCTCCGCACGGGTATGTGCCACCAAGGGTATCCACGCCACCAGTTGGCGATGGTCGTGGTCGGCAAGGCCCTTGAGGGCGTCGAACACCAGCGTGCCGACTCGCGGGCGTTTCGCAGGGGAGAGCAGCATTTCGCGCGTTCGACCCTCGGCTTTGGGAAACGGGGCCCGTGTGGCATTGGCCTGCCAGTACGACGCCACCCAAGCCCCCTCCTCGCTCAGGGCGAACGGGTCCTGCGGGTATTCGGGCGTCTCCACCATCTGGGGCGTCCCCGAAAGCTGCACGTATGTGCCATACCCCTCGTCGCCCGAGAACTTGAGATTCGCGCTGTAGCTCCGGACGACAAGCAGCACTCGCGTTTCAGGGGTGAATCGCTCCCCACTCTCCCTGAGTCCAAAGTACGAGTTGCGGTCCGCACTCTGACGGCGCACCTCTTGCTCAAGCTCCGCAACCTGCTGACTCAGTTCTCGGAACACCTTGTCGCCCGACGGTGGCAGAAGCACTTGCCTGGCGGTGGGGCGGTTGGAGAACACCACGCGGTCGAACGTCCCGACGCCGGCCAAGGTCTTACCGCCGATGGCGGCGAGCATTCGGACGGCCGCGGTTCCAATCGGCAATTCGCGCCTGAGCTGGCGGAGCGCCACTTCAGCCGCGGGATCGTACGTCGCCGCCCACTTGTCCTGTTCCCGGATGATCTGCTCGACCAGTTGGCGGCACCGCTCCTGCGTCCACGGGCGCTGCGCTTGCAGTCGCTCCCCCAGCACCTTGTCGATCTCCTTGGCCCGCCGGACCAAATCGACCTCTTCCATGGACTTCTGGAGCTTCGGCGAGCGGGTGAGCACCCGCGTGCCGTTGTCATCCAGCCACTCCGCGTACGTGGCCTCGGCGATGCGGGCCAGCAGCTCCTCCACGGGGGCGTCCTTCACGTCGATCAGCAGCATGTGATGTTGAATCGGAGCTTTCGTGCGCAAGGGGAGCCCGGTGCGCTCGGCGATCTGGTCGATCACATGTGCCACCGTGGCTCCTCGAACGGTGAGGGTGATGTTCGGGGCGGACGATCCCACGGCCAGCAGCGCGACGATCCAAGTGATCACGGGCAAGACTCCTGCTCATTATCATTGTACGCCAAATGGAATCTTAGAGTGCGCGAACTCCCGTTCGCGCTTTCGAGTGCGGCGGAGCCGCTCCAC
>CAYJMZ010000132.1:0-7885 GCA_964370995.1 uncultured Fimbriimonadaceae bacterium
ACGTCAAACAGGGCCCTGCGGGGGTGCTCGTGAAGTTGGTCGCGACCGCAAGGGATGGCGCACAGACCACCGTGGTGTCCGATGGGTCTTGGTCGTCGGCGGAGCGCCCCGGCGTGAAGCAAGCACCCGTCCGCGTGGTCGGCGCCTATGGCGTGGAGCCGTGGGGTCAGGCCGTCGGCACCAACCTTGTGCTGCCGCCCCCGCGATATCTGCGCCACGGGTTCGACGTGGGCAAGAAGGTGCGGCGCGCCATGCTGTACGGCACCGCGCGCGGGCTCGTGGAGTTCCACGTCAACGGCAACCGCGTGGGTGACGAGTGGTTCGTGCCCGGCTGGTCGGACTACGAGAAGCGGATCCACGTGTTCGCCTGGGAAGTCACGCCCTTGCTCCGCGAGGGAAAGAACGCGCTCGGGGCCGTGCTGGGCGACGGTTGGTACGCGGGCTACGTGGGCTTTGGGCACAAGCGCGAGCACTATGGCGCCCAGATCCGCGCCTTGGCCCAGATGGAGATCGAGTTCGAGGACGGCACCCGCCAGACGGTTTCGACCTCGAAGCAGTGGCGCGCGGCCACCGGGCCCATCCTCGAATCGGACTTCCTCATGGGCGAATCGTACGACGCGCGCCTCGAGCAAGCGGGCTGGGATCAGCCGGGGTTCAACGACCTTGCGTGGACGGCGGTGGACACCGATCCGCTGGATGCCGCACTTCTTGAGGCATTTCCCGGCACTCCGGTTCGCACGTACAAGGAGTTGACGCCCAAGAGCGTGAAGGAGACGACTCCCGGGGTGTACGTGCTCGACCTCGGGCAGAACACGGCGGGGGTGGTTCGGCTTCGCGTGAAGGGCGAGCCGGGAAGGAGAATCGTGCTGCGCTTCGCCGAGCGGCTCCAACCCGATGGGACCGTCTACACCACGAACCTGCGCGGCGCCCGGGCGATCGACACGTACGTGTGCAAGGGCACCGGGGTCGAAGAGTGGGCACCCCGGTTCACGTTCCACGGGTTCCAGTACGTCGAGGTGCAGGGCCTTCCTGCGCGGCCCAAGAAGGGGGACATCGTGGCGCTGTCGATCAGCAGCGAAACCCCGGATGCGGGCTCGCTCCAAACGTCCGACCCGATGCTCAACCAACTCGTGTCGAACGCGTGGTGGACGCAGAAGATGAACTTCATCGACGTGCCCACGGATTGCCCGCAGCGCGACGAGCGGCTGGGGTGGACCGGCGACGCGCAGGCGTACATCCGCACCGCGTGCATGACCAGCGACGTGCAGGCGTTCTTCACCAAGTGGCTCGTGGCGCTTGACGACGCCCAGCGCGCCGATGGCCAGTATCCGATGGTTGCCCCGCTCAAGGTCGCCGGAGGGGATGGCGGGCCTGCGTGGGCCGATGCCGGCGTGATCTGCCCGTGGACGGTCTACGACGTGTACGGCGATCGGGACCTGCTCGCGCGGCACTACCCCCAGATGCGCCGTTTTGTGGAGTTCACGCTCGCGCGCAGCACCCCCGATCTGTTGCCGCCGAAGGAGTTTCATTGCTTTGGCGACTGGGTCAACATCGGCTCTCCGACGCCGAACGACGTGATCTTCGAGGCGTACTTCGCGTACAGCACCGAGCTTCTGGCCAAGGCCGCGGCGGTGCTGGGGAACACCGAGGACCACGCGCGCTACACCGCGTTGCACGAGCGCATCAAGGCCGCGTTCAACATGGCGTTCGTGTCGGAGGACGGTGTCGTGAAGGGTGATTCCCAATGCGCCTACGTGCTGGCTCTCGGTTTCCACCTGCTCGATCCCGAGATGCGCGCCAAGGCGGCCACGCGGCTCGTTGCGGACATCGAAAAGCGTGGGGGGCACCTGTCCACGGGATTCGTCGGAACACGCGATCTCATGCGCGTGCTGAGCGAGATAGGGCGCAATGATGTTGCATTCAAGCTCTTGCACAACACCACGTTCCCGTCGTGGGGCTTCACGATCGCCAATGGCGCCACGAGCATCTGGGAGAGGTGGGACGGTTGGACGCCGGAGAAGGGTTTCCAAGACCCCGGGATGAACTCGTTTGCGCATTACGCGTTTGGCGCCGTGGTGGGGTGGATGTACGACCAGGTCGGGGGAATCGGGAATTTGACCCCTGGATTTGGGCGCGTGTCGATCGCGCCGCAGATGGACCCGAACCTCACGTGGGTCCGCGCGTCGTACAACTCCGTGCGGGGCCCGATCGCCTGTGATTGGCGGCTTGAAGGGAAGAAGCTGACGATGCGCGTGGTCGTGCCGCCCAACACAACCGCCGTGGTGAAGGTGCCCGCGACCGGCGTGACCGCCAGCGCGGGAGCTGTGGCACGTGGAGACGGGGTGTTCGAGGTCGGGTCCGGGGAGTACCGGTTCGAGGGGAGTCTTTAGAGTGCGCGAACGAAGTTCGCGCTTTCGGCCGCCGCGGAGCGGCTCCGCCGCTTGGGAAAGCGCGAACGGGGTTCGCGCACTCTAAAGAGATGGCTGACGCTCCTCCCCTGATTCGTGTGCGGGGCCTGTCGCACGCGTTCGGCGGGGTGCGGGCGCTCTCGGAGGTGGACCTCGAAGTCCGCGCGGGCGAGGTGCATGCGCTCTGCGGGGAGAACGGGGCGGGGAAGTCTACGCTCAATCGAGTGCTTTCGGGGACCCTAAGGCCGGACGCGGGCGAGGTGTGGGTTGACGGACGTCCGCTGGCGTTGGGCAGCGTGCGCAACGCGGAGGGCGCGGGCATTGTTTTGGTGACCCAGGAGCCTTCGTGGTTTCCCGAGTTGGACGCCGCGGACAACGTCCACCTGATGCACGAACCCCGCCGGTGGGGGGCACTTCTCGACCGCGCGCGTATGCGATCGGAGACGCGCTCGGCCTTGGACGGGCTGGGGGAGACGTTCCCGGAAGACACGCCCCTCGAGGAGTTGAGTTTCGCGCAGCGCCAAATGGTGTCGCTGGCTCGGGCGGTGAGGAGGCAGTGCCGATTGCTGATCCTCGACGAGCCCACCGCGTCCCTGTCGCAGCGCGAGACGGAGGCGCTGTTCAATGTAATTCGGGGCCTTGTGGCGGAGGGCGTGGCCGTGCTTTACGTCACGCATCGGCTGGAGGAGGTTTTCGCACTCGCGGACCGGGTGAGTGTGCTGCGCGATGGAAGGCACGTGGCGACCGAGCAAGTGAGCGCGTTGGATCGGGACCGCCTCATTCACCTAATGGTTGGGCGCGACGTGCCGGCCGCCCGGCCGAGTTCCGCCAAGACCGGAGCCGTGGCCCTGGAGGTACGCGGCCTCACCCGTGCCGGCGTATTCGAGGACGTGTCGTTGACCGTGCGCGCCGGGGAGATCGTGGCTCTGGCGGGTCTGGTGGGAGCAGGGCGCTCGGAGGTCGCCCGTGCGGCGTTCGGGCTCGACCCGGTGGACAGCGGCGAGGTGTTGCTGGCGGGCGAGTCGCTCCGGACGGGCGATCCGTCGGAGTCGATTCGCCGCGGATTCGCGTGCGTGCCGGAGGATCGTCAACACGAGGGGCTGCACCCGCCCATGACCGTCGGGGAGAACATCGCCATGGCCTCGCTGCCCCGCCTGTGGGTGCGAGCGCGCGAAGAGATCGCCGTGGCGGAGCGGGCTGTGGCCGACTTGGGCGTGCGCACAGACTCTGTCGAGGCGCCGGTCGCGTCGCTTTCGGGCGGCAACCAGCAGAAGGTTTTGCTCGCCAAATGGCTGGAGACCCACCCCAAGGTGTTGCTCCTCGACGAACCCACGCGAGGCGTCGATGTGGGCGCGAAGGAGCAGGTTCACGCGCTGATCCGGGAGTTGGCCGCTCGGGGCGTGGCGGTGCTCGTGATCTCCTCCGAACTGCCCGAGGTGCTCGCGTTGGCGGACCGCGTGTTGGTGATGAGCCAGGGGCGGATATCGGGGCAGCTCGAGGGCGAGGAAGCCACGCAGGAGGCCATCCTCAAGCTCGCGCTGCCGCGGTCGGGCGAGGCGGTGTTGGTCCCATCGCGGGGTGGCATCCGCCGCGAGTCCGGGGTCGCGCTCTTGTTGGCGCTGACGGTGCTCGCCGCCACGATCGTCAACCCGTCGTTCTTGGCCTTGGACAACCTGCGCGACATGCTCGTGCGCGTCGCACCGGCGGCCATCGTGGGTTGCGGTCTGACGCTGGTCGTGATGACGCGCGAGATCGACATCTCGATGGGCTCTCTCATGGGCTTGTGTGCCGCCGTGCTGGGCATTGCGGCGTCGCCAGACCGACTGGGGATGGGCGTGGCCTCGGCGGTCGTTCTCTGCCTGGGCACGGGCCTGGCCGGGGGACTGTTGAACGGGTGGCTGGTGGCCTACGGGCGCGTGCCGTCGATCATTGTCACCCTGGGAACGCTCTCGGTGTTTCGGGGGATGACCGAGCTGCTCATGGGCGGGGTGTGGATCACGAACGTGCCATCGGGGTTGCGCGCGTTTGGCACGGGTGCCGTTCTGGGCGTTCCTGCGATCTTGTGGGTCGCCCTGGCCGTGGCGGCGGGCGCGGTGGTTGTGACGCTGCGCACGCCCCTGGGTCGGCGCGTGCTGGCGCTGGGCAGCAACCCGGCGGGAGCGGTGCGCTTGGGAATGCCGGTGCGGAGGGTGCGGCTCGGCGTGTTTGCGCTCACGGGCCTCCTGGCGGGCCTTGCCACGCTGTTCTCCGCGACGCAATTGCGGGTATTCGAGTCCGGCTTCGGCTCGGGCTTCGAGCTGATGGTGGTCGCGTCCGTGGTGGTGGGCGGCACGTCCATCCGCGGGGGGCGGGGCTCGATCGTGGGCACCCTGCTTGGCGCGACGCTGCTCGGGATCGTGGGCACCGTGCTGATCTTCCTGCGTTTGGGCGACTCGGCCTCGTACTGGGATCGGGCCGTGCAGGGCGCGTTCATCCTCGCGGCGGTGGTCGCGGACTCGGTGTCCCGGCGGAGGGTCGCCTGATGCGGCGGCTTGGTGCGCACGAGGCCGTTCTTGCGGCGTTGGTGGTCGCGTTGGGGACCTACGCCGCGCTCGTCGATCCCACGTTCCTCGCGGTTCGGGCGCAGGCGTTGCTTTCCACGCACGTGTGGGAGCTGGCGATCGTCGCGGTGCCGATGTTGTTGATCGTGATCGCGGGGGGAATCGACCTTTCAGTGGGCGCGACGCTTGCGCTTTGTGCGGTGGTTCTGGGTCTGCTGTTCGAGCGCGGGGTGCCCATTTATGCCGCGGCGGCGATCGCGATCGGCGTGGGGGCAGGCCTGGGTTGGCTGAACGGCACGTTGGTGGCGCGCCTTCGCGTGCACCCGCTGATCGTGACATTGGCCACGATGGCGGCGTTCCGAGGTCTTGCAGAAGGAATCAGCCTTGGACGGCCCCTTTCCGGCTACCCTGATCCCTTCTTGCAGATTGCCGAGGGCAGGCTACTCGGCGTGCCGATTCCAGGGGCGGTGTTTGGGGTGTTTGCCCTTGCGGTCGGAGTGGTGCTGTCACGGGGCGTGCTGGGACGCCAGGTCTACGCGGTCGGGCAGGGCGAGCGCGCCGCGCGATTCTCGGGCATTCCCGTCGAGCGGGTCAAGTCGTTGCTGTACACCCTGAGCGGGTTGGCTTGCGGCGTGGCGGCGGTGCTGCTGGTCGCCCGCAACAACACTGCGAAGGCCGATTTGGGCACGGGGCTAGAATTGGAGGCGGTGACGTGCGTCGTGCTCGGAGGCGCGCGCATCGAGGGCGGCACCGGCAACGTCTTGGGTTTGGCGCTGGGCATTCTGCTGATCCACGAGACCCGGGAGTTCGTGAGTTGGCACTGGAAGCAGAGCGAGTTGAACCTCGTGGTGCTGGGTGGTGTGTTGTTGCTATCGGTTCTCGCGCGGCGTGCATGGGCGCGCGGCGGTCAGGAGGTGGGTGATGGGGTTTAGACGCTGGATGGTGTGTGGAATGGCGGCCGCGGCGGTCGCAGTGGGTTGCTCGGGTGGTTCGGAGCCCTCAAATTCGCCCGCGAAGGTCGTCGACGCCGGCAAGAGGATCACGGTGGCGCTGCTGCCCAAGAAGAAGGGCGTGCCGTACTTCACGAGTTGTGCTGATGGCGCCAAGGAGGCCGCGGCAGAACTGGGCAACGTCGAGCTGATCTACGACGGGCCCACGAGCGGCGATGCGGCCGAGGCCGTGAAGCTGATCGATCAATGGACCGCCCAGGGCGTGGACGTGATCGCGGTGTCGCCCAACGACCCCGACGTGCTTGGCCCGGCGCTCAAACGCGCGCGCAAGGCCGGGGTGCGGGTGATCACCTGGGACGCGGACGCGGCGCCCGACACGCGGGAGTTCCTCGTGAACCAGGCGACGCCGCAGGAGATCGGGTTCGCCCTCACCGACGCCATGGCCAAGGACCTGGGTGGGGACTCCGCCGCCGGCGAGGTGGCTATCGTCACCGCCACGCTCACCGCGGCAAACCAGAACGAGTGGATCAGGCACATCAAGGATCGGCTTGCCAAGTATCCCGGGCTTAAACTCGTGGCGACGAAGCCCTCCAACGAGGACCAGAAACTGGCGTTCTCGGTGAGTCAGGACCTCATGAAGGCGTATCCGGGGCTCAAGGGGATATTCGCGATCAGCTCCGTGGCGTTTCCAGGCGCGTCCGAGGCCGTGAAGAGTGCGGGGAAGAGCGGGCAGGTCGCGGTCACCGGCCTCTCGAGCCCCAACGACATGCGCTCGTACGTGAAAGATGGCACGGTGAAGTCCGTGATCCTGTGGAATACGAAGGACCTGGGCTACCTCACGGTCTACGCCGCCCGGGCGCTTATCGATGGTGAACTGAAAGCCGGTGCCACGAAGCTGAAGGCCGGTCGTCTCGGCGAGCGGGAGGTGGTGGGCGACAACGTGATGCTGGGGGCGACGATCACGTTCACCAAGGAGAACATCGACCAGTACGACTTCTAACTGGTTGTATCACGCAAAGGCGCAAAGGACGGTAAGGGGGACGGAGTTGTTGAAGTCACCGATCCCCCTTGGTGGGCGAACGCTAGAAATGGCCCCTCCCCCATCGCGTCCTTTGCGCCTTTGCGTGACACAAATCTCGCCCTTGAGTGAACCGCTGTAGGGCTCCCGGAAACTATACTGGGGGCAAGCGTCCTCGGAGGTGGGTATTCATGAGATCGAAACTGGCGGTTTGTGTTGGCGCGGGCCTGGTGTTGGCCTTGGGAGCGTTCGCTCTTCAGGCGGCCCAGAAGCTGTTCGTCAACGGCAAGGTGGCGTCGAGCGACCTGCGCGTCATCGGCGGCAAGACCTACGTGCCTCTCGCCGAAGTGGCGAAGGCCCTTGACTACACCGTTCAGAAAACGACTGGCGGCTTCGAGCTCATCAAGGCCGGAGGCGCGGGCCAGATCGCCAATAAGAACGTTGGTTCGGTAGGAGAGGAGATCTTCTCCGGGAAGTGGAAGTTCACGGTCCTGAGCGTCGATCGCGTGGCCGAGGCGGTACCCGAGTATCTCGCCAACGAGAGTTGGAACCGACGGACCGCAAGCTCTGGCATGGAGATCGTGGTCGTAAAATGCCGAGTCAAGAACGGCACGGCCAACAAGGACACGATCGTGCTCGACAAGTGGGATGGGAACAACACGTCGCTCACCGACATGGATGAGAACGCGTTCGAACCGACCCAACATGGCTACGACGCCAAGTTCAACGAGCACTTCCCAGAAGGTTCGACGTTCCTGCCGGGAGGGGCGGTTAACTTCAACCTGCGCTTCGAGGTGCCCAAAGCCGCGAAGCTCAAGGACCTGGTGTTTACCGTGATCCGTTACGATGATCGCAGCAACACGAAGACCAAACTGCCGACCGACTTTCGCGTGCATCTGGGCGGCGACTAGCTTCAATCCAGTCCAAATAAGAGTCTGCCCCTACCCCCTCATGCCTCGGCAGGTTCAG
>CAYJMZ010000133.1:0-3197 GCA_964370995.1 uncultured Fimbriimonadaceae bacterium
CATGCGGCGACTCTTGGCAACGCTGGGGATGGGCGTGGCGTGCATCGCGGCCTGCCGGGCCAATGGTGCCATGGGGCTGGCCCTTGAGCTTTGGGACCCGACGAACTGGGTGTTCTACGTCGGCGCGACCGTGGCCCTGGAAGCGTGGCTGATCGGGCGGTGGCTCAAGTTCGGTTGGGCCAAGAGCGTGGGCGTCAGTGTGCTCGCCAACGCGTTCACGGGGATTCGGCGCGGGTTAGGTAGGTGGTTGCCAGTACAAAACACCTATTTTCTGCCCCAAGGGAACAGGATTCGCTCTTCATGCGTCACAATAGATGTAGCCGGGCAGATAATGTCTGCTCTGGCTTTTTTATGCTTGAAACACACAAAGCCCAAGGATTCAAAGCCTTGGCACTTGCCCCGAGCCTCCTTCAAAAGCTGGATCGCCTCGGTTTCGTCACTCCCACTCCCATCCAGCGCGATGCGATTCCTCTCGCTTTAGAGGGCCGGGACCTCGTCGGTATCGCCCAGACGGGCACCGGCAAAACACTCGCATTCGGGTTGCCGATCGCACAGAACCTTCGCCAGGGCGAGGTCGCTCTCGTGCTCGCCCCAACGCGTGAACTCGCCTTGCAGATTGAAGAGGTTCTGGCACAGCTGAACCTGAAGACCGCGGTGCTGATCGGCGGCGCGTCGATGGGAAAGCAGATCAGCCAGCTCCGCGCGCGGCCTGCGGTCATCGTCGCCACGCCCGGAAGGCTGCTCGACCACATGTCGCAGAAGACCTTAGACCTCGGCTGCGTGTCCATCGTCGTGCTCGACGAGGGCGACCGTATGCTCGACATGGGTTTTGCCCCCGCCGTGCGCAAGATTCTCGACAAGGTGCCCAAGCAGCGACAGACCATGCTGTTCTCGGCCACCATGCCCCGTGAGATCGCCGATCTTGCCTCGGAGTATCTGGTGCGGCCCACCACGGTCGAGGTCGCCCGATCGGGCACCGCCGCAGCGGAGGTCGTCCAGCAGCTCGTCATCCTGAACAAGGAGGACAAGCCGACGATGCTCAACAGTCTGCTTGCAGAGCACAAGGGCAGCATCCTCGTGTTTGCCAGGACCCGCCACGGCGCTCGGAAGATCGCCCGAGGCGTGTACAAGATGGGCCACGCGTCAGCGGAGCTACACTCCGACCGCACGCTCGCCCAGCGCAGGGCGGCGCTCGACGGCTTCAAGAGCGGTCAGTACCGCGTGCTGGTGGCCACCGACATTGCCGCGCGCGGTATCGACGTCAAGGACATCTCGCTGGTCATCAACTACGACGTGTCGGAGAAGGCCGAGGATTACGTGCACCGCATTGGTCGTACCGGCCGTGCGGGCGCCGAGGGCCTCGCGATCACCC
This sequence comes from uncultured Fimbriimonadaceae bacterium, assembly GCA_964370995.1. GTDB lineage: Bacteria > Armatimonadota > Fimbriimonadia > Fimbriimonadales > Fimbriimonadaceae > JAMLGR01. Next base: position 1,373 of record CAYJMZ010000133.1, read on the forward strand.
TCGCGACGCCCGACCAGCAGAAGTACGTGCGGGACATCGAGCGCCTGCTTCGCACACATCTCACGCTTTCGAAGCACTCGGCAGTGCGCAACGAGGCACCGCAACGGGCCGTGGCGACACGTGCGACATCCGGCAACGGGGGATCTCATAGAACCTATAAGTCCTATAAGATTCCTACGAGCGCCTCCAGAACCGCTTGTTGACGATCGTGCCGGGCTCGTGCTTGCCGCGGACGTCCACCGTGCACGGCGTTCCCAATTCGACGCCCGCGTCGATGTACGCGAAGCCGATGCCGCAGTTGAGATACGGGGAGTAGACGCCGCTGGTCACGTCCCCGACCTTCGCTCCGCCCACGAACACCTCCATGCCCGGCATCGGAAGTCGTTTGGTGTCGAGGCGCACGCCCTGGAGTTTCTGCGGGGTGCCGTCTGCGCGAGCGGCCTGCATGGAGCTGCTGCCGATGAACGCCTTGGTTTTGGACACAACCCAGCCCAGGCCCGTTGCGATCGGGTTGATGTCATCGCCCAGTTCGTGACCGTAGAGGGGAAGACCCGCCTCCACACGCAGGGTGTCGCGCGATCCGAGCCCGCATGGCACCACGCCCGCCGCGAGGAGCGTGTTCCACAACCGGAGCGCGTCCGAGGCGGCGCAGATCAGCTCGAAGCCGTCCTCGCCCGTGTAACCCGAGCGGGGGCCGAAGCACGCGACACCCCCGATCTGCACGTTGTTCAACCCGAACATCGGCCCTTTGCGCAGCGTGTCCGGCTGGTCGCACAGGCCCGCGAGGATCTCGACGGCCTTCGGCCCCTGCACGGCGATCATCGCGGTGGCGTCCGTCTCGTCCGAGATCTCCACGTCAAAGGTGTTCTCAGACCGGATCCACGCCACGTCCTTCGCGTGGTTGGAGGCGTTGACCACCATGCGGAAGACACCTTGCGTCACGCGGTACACGATGATGTCGTCCACCAATCCCCCCGCGTGGTTGGGCAGCAGCGAGTACTGGCCGCGCCCGTCCCCGAGCTTCGACACGTCGTTGGTGGTGATCCACTCGAGGAACTCCAGCGTGCGCGCGCCGCGGAACCACAGGCGTGCCATGTGGCTCACGTCGAACATCCCCGCGCCTTCGCGCACCGCACGGGCCTCGGCGATCACGCCGGTGTACTGCACGGGCATCTCGTAGCCGGCGAAGGCGACCATGCGGCCTCCAGCGGCCACGTGCGCGTCGTAAAGCGGAGTTCGAAGGACCGTGTCGGTAGACATGGGGCAAGTATATCCATCGCGCCCGAACACCTCGTCCACGATCGCGCGTCTATCCGTCAGTCGGGCGATCGGCGTCCGTTTGGTAGAATGACGTTCTGGGTGGCGTTTCGTGCCGCCCGAAGAGGGAAGCCCGGCCTGTCCGGGAGGAGCGCGACACCTTGGTCTCCTGCAAGCGATGTAACACCCCGAATAGCCTGGACAGCAAGTTCTGCCGCAGCTGTGGCGCGGAGTTGGTGGGCGAGGACTTGGAGACGGCCGTAGCCGAGCACGAGTCCTTGGTGGGCGAAGGCTTTCACGCCCTCAACGATGGCCGCACGGAAGAGGCCGCCCTGATCGCCGCGTCCGCCGTCGAGTCCAACCCGTCGTCGCCCTCCGCGCTGTCTCTGAAGGGCATGTGCCACGAACGGGCCGGCGAACTGGCCGAGGCCCTGGCCTGCTACGAGAAGGTTGTGGACCTGCACCCGGACTCCGCGCTCGACAAGATCAAGATCACCCAGCTGCGCAACCAGCTGGCGGGCCGCGCGGCCCAGGTCGAACCGCCGAACCGCAAGCGTGCCCTGCTGGG
>CAYJMZ010000133.1:3297-7883 GCA_964370995.1 uncultured Fimbriimonadaceae bacterium
CCTGGGGAACCCCGCCGCGGGCAATCCGGTCTTGCCGAACCCCAACGGGTATGAGCCGGTGCTGCCCCCCAGGCCGATCGGCCCAATCGGCCCGCGTCCCGGTGAGAGTCCCCCGCAGCAACCGCCCGTCACGCGCCCCCCTGACGCCGACGACCCCGTCAGTCCCCCCATCCGGCCCGACAACGAGCCCCGCACGCCCAAGGAAGATCCCGGGATGATCGATATCAAGGTCAGTAGCGGCGGGCCTCGGACCCTGCCGGGTGGGAGCTCCTCCTCCGACGGCAACGGCCTCGAAGCCCTTCAGCGCACCGCGCGCCAGCAGTATCAGCTCGGCAAGTTCGCGGATGCAGCGCGTTCGTACGAGCAGATGCTCCGCTACGGCGGGGATGCGGGCTCGACCAACCAGCGCCTCGGTCAGTGCTACGAGAAGTTGGGGCGCGCGACCGAGGCCGGCACCGCGTACTCCAGGGCCATCGGTGCCCTCGAATTGTCCCTCAAGGCCGGCAAGGGCGATCCCACACGCACCAAAAGCGCGCTGGATGCATGCCGGCAGGCGCTGAAGATTGTTCAGGGTGGCTAGGATGCGGTTGCGCGCCGCCACCTTCCTGTTGCTCCTCGCAGTTGCGGCAGTGTCGCACGCGGTGCCCGCGATCGTGATCGTGCAGGCGCGTGTGCGAGCCGATCACGACAGCGACTCCAACCTGTTTCTGGGGCACTACCTTGCCCAAGAACTGCAGGATGGAGGCAAGGTCGCGCCGATCGTGTGGAGTCTGGAGGACGCCATCTTCCGCTCGGCGGTCGAGGAGAAGCTCATTGCCGAACCCCGCGGGAACCCCACGCTCGACGCGGTGCTGCAAGGTGCATCCAAGCTTCACGCGGACTACGTGTTCGTGATGTCGGTGTGGCGCGAGGGCGAGGCCGTCAAGGCTCGCGGGGCGCTGCTTCGGCGTGGCTCGGTCGTGTGGTTCGACCCCGATGCGAAGAGTGGGGGCGTGAGCAACGACGCGTCGATGGGCTGGGCCCGCCAGGCGCTGGGCCAGGAATCCCCCGCGCCCAAGGCGTGCCGCGAAGTGCTGGTTTCCGCCACCGACGCGGAGAACGGCGTCCGATCGTTGGCGAGGACCTGGGCGCTGCTTCTGTCCACCGAGCCCTTCAAGAACCTTCCCGTTTCGACGCAGGCGAAGACACCGGATCCGGATCAGGGCCAGCAGCCCATCGCCCCCGACCCGTTGCCCGCCCGGGCGGTGGACAACAACGAACTCATGGCGCAGGTTGACGGCCTCGTCAAGGACGGTCGGCTTGTCGTTGCGGTCAACCTCATGCGCGACGCCGTGGACACCGAGCCCATGGACGCCGAGCGCCGCCGCCGTCTCGCCGAACTGCTCATCTTGATCGGCCGGCCGCGCGAGGCCGCAGAGGGCGCGCGCGCGGCGGCCAACCTCTTGCCGGAGCGCCCGCACCTGTGGGCTCTCGCCGCCGAAGCGTGGCTTGCCGCGGGGGCGTTTGAGGAGGCCCAGGCGGATGTGAACGAACTCATCGCTCGGGTACCGGAAAACCCCGATGCCCGTATGCTGATTGGGCAGATTCGGCTGCACATGCTGGACTCCGCAGGCGCGATCACCCACTTCAGCCAGGTGCTCGAATCCGCTCCCACCAACGCCGCCTACTTCTTGCGGGGTTTGGCGCACGCGCTGGCCGGACACGCAGACGAGGCCGCAGCCGACGATGCGAAGTCGCTCTTGTTCAGCGTAGATGAGCCCCAGAAGCCGGCTTGGCGCTACGCGACCGCCACCGACCTGTTCGATCAGGCCGCGGCAGGGGTGGGCTCGCAGCTGCGCGACCTCATTCCGATCGCCCGCGTGCGTCCCAAGGACAAAGACGTTGCCCGTGCCGTGGAAGAGCGGTGGGCGCAGGTGGATGCCGTGCTCGCGGCCCTTGCCAGGATCCCGGTGCCCGAGGCCCACAAGCGGTCGGCTGCCCGACGCGACTTGGCACTGAAATTGCTCGCTCAGTCGGTTGGCGACTTCCGCGCGTACCTGCGGTCCGGAGACGAGGAGATCCTCGGCGACGCGACCATCAACCTCGGCGAGGCGTTGAAGAACCTCGCCGCGGCCAAAGAGACGGCGCAGGCGGAAGTCTCCACCGAGCGGTAAATGAACGAGATCATCCAACTTTCGGGCTGCCTTGCGCTTACGTTCGCCGCGTGCTTTGGCGCGGCGTACGCGTGGACCGCATGGACGAGGAAGTCTCGTAAGCCGCTGTCGCCCGAAGTGAACACCACGATTCGATTTGGATCGGGGCGAGCGATGTACCGGTCGAACTTTGTCGCCGAAACCGCCAAAGGATGGCTTCTCAGCGCACCCATCCAGCGCGAGCACTACGTTCCAATCCGCATCGGCGAAGAGATCCGCGCCGAGGTCACCACCTCAAAGGGCGTGCTGTTCTTCCGCTCGGAGGTGCTCGAGCGCTCCACGCATCCGTGGCGCCTCTTGATCCGTGCCCCGGCGCGCTACGAGCTCCGCGAGCGGCGTTCTCAACCGCGACGTCGCGACCTTGAGGGCTTGCGCGCGGGTCTGGACGGCCACGCCGCCGTGCTGATGGACCTCTCGGATCTGGGCGCCCGCGTCACGGCATCCGTCGCACCCGAGAGGGGTGAGCGCTTGCGGCTGGACCTCCCTTGGCTCGAAGCCCCATGCTTCGCCTACGTGCTCGAGGTCGCTCCGCCGCGCGACCCCGCGGCGACCGGTACCGAGCTTCGGCTCCGCTTCGAAGAGCCCCTGCGGAATCAGCCGGTGGGCGCGCAGATGTAGCACAGGCACCCCTGCCTGTGGGCTCCTGATTCTCGGACACAGGCAGGGGTGCCTGTGGGCTCCTGATTCTCGGACACAGGCAGGGGTGCCTGTGCTACAAACCAAGCCGGCCCCGGGGGTTAACCGGGGCCGCTATCGGGGGGGGGAGGGAGAAGACGTCTTCCATAGTATTCGACGCGCCATCGGGCAAGGTAGTTCCCATGCGTCGTAAAAGACCCAGGATTCAGGATTGAGGGTTGAGGATTGAGGATTCGAGGGAGCCTTCCCTTGTGTGTGTGCTCCAGACCTCCGGCTCAATCCTCAATCCTCAATCCTCGAATCCTAGAATCCTAGAATCCTAGAATCCTGTCCCCTCCTCCCCGCCCATGCTGCAGGCGACTCGGCGGGGCGCGGGGCCTACAGAGAGGGGATCGTCCTCGTACACCTGATAATCGGCCCACTGGCCCTCTTCGAGTTGTCCGAGGGTCTCGATCTCGTCGGTGGCATCGGCACTCCCGGCGGTGTACGCGTTGATCGCCTCGATGAGGGTAAGCGCCTCCGCGGGGTCGAACCCCGGCGGGCGGTGGGTGGCCGCCCGGATGCCGTCCCACGGGTCGCCCGCCACGATGGGGCGGTCGGAGTTCAGGCTCAGGCGAACCCCGGCGTCCAGCGCGCTGCGCATGCGCTCGAGCCTTGCGGCGCGCTCGGGCCCCAACTGGCGCAGGTACGCGTGCTGGAGGCGGTACAGGAACTCGGGCTGCATCGTGACGTGGCACCCCAGCGAGGCCATCCGCTCGATCTGCGCATCGCTGAGCAGCATCGCGTGCTCGATGCGGTGTCGTGGCGGGTCGTCCACCTTCGAGTACGCGTCCATCACAAGGTCTGTCGAGCGGTCGCCGATGGTGTGGATGGCCACCGAGTAGCCCGCAGCGTCGCCCGCGAGCACCATTCGTTCCAATCGCGCCTGGGAGTAGATCAGTTGCCCGTCCGTGTCTCCCGGTCCCTCGGAGGTGAGGAACCGGCCGTAGATGGCCGCGGTGGCGCTGCCGATGGCCCCATCGGCGAAGATCTTGACCCCCGCGATGCGGCAACGATCGGGGTCCATCGCCGAACGATGCTCCTCCAGACGCCCGGCGGCGATTGCACGCGGCCCCAAGAGAGGGGTCCACAGCGGATACAGGCGTAGGCGGATCGGGCAGCCCTGCTCCGAAGCCAGCCGGTACGCCTCGAGTTCCCGATCGAGGTCCCACTGGCCGGTCATCATGTCCGAGGCGCACGTGATGCCCAGCGCGCGCATCGACTCCCCTGCGGCGAGGATCGCCTCGACCATGTCCTCGAGCGTGGGCATCGGCTTGGCGCTCGACACATGCTCGTGGGCCCGTTCGAGCAGCACGCCCGTAAGCCTCCCGGCGGCGTCGCGGACGTACGTGCCCCCGCTGGGGTCGGGCGTGGCCTCGTCCACGTGTGCGGCGCGCAGGGTGGCGCTGTTGGCGATGCTCGCGTGGCCGTTGACGTGGCGCAGTTGAATGGGCACGTCCGCGGACACGGTGTCCAAGGCGTCGCGATCGAGGTGGACTCCGTCCTCGAACCGGGTTTGATCGTAGTGCACCGCCTGCAGCCAGTCGCCCTCGGGAACGTCAGCAAGACGATCACGAACCGCATCGAGCACCTCCTCCCGCGTCGTGCACACCCCCAGGTGAAGTTTTCGGAGGTCGAGCCCCGTGGGAAGGATGTGGCAGTGGGCGTCGTTGAACGCGGGCAACAACCACCGTCCCTCGAAACTCACCTCTCTCGCGT
>CAYJMZ010000134.1:0-1695 GCA_964370995.1 uncultured Fimbriimonadaceae bacterium
CTCTAGTTCTGCGCGGCAAAAAAGGTCGGGACGCGATGCTCGGGTGGCCCGAAGGGAGGTCTGCCGCTTCCATTTCGCCAGCGCCCCATGATCGCCGGAGAGCAGCACTTCGGGGACCGCCGCGTCTCGCCAAACTTCGGGGCGGGTGTATTGGGGCGCGCTGAGGAGCCCGTCGGCGTGCGAGTCGATGCCGAGACTTTCTCCGCAGCCGAGCACGCCGGGCACAAGCCGAGTCATCGCGTCCGCCATCAGCAGGGCGGGTAACTCGCCGCCCGTGAGCACGAAGTCGCCGATGCTGAAGGTGTGCGTGGCGTAGCGTTCTCGCACGCGCTCGTCGATGCCCTCGTAGTGCCCGCATACGAACATCACGCGCCCCGCCTGCGCAAGCTCCTGTGCCGCGCCCTGGGTGAATCGGGGCCCCGTGGGGTCCGGAAACACGATCGCCGCGCCCTCGACGCCGAAGGACTCGATCGCCTGGGCCACGGGCTCGGCCTTCATCAGCATGCCGGGCCCCCCGCCAAAGGGCTTGTCGTCCACCGTGCGGTGGTTGTCGGTGGTGAAGGCGCGCGGGTCCACGGCTTCGAAGCACACGAGTCCCGACTCGCTCGCGCGCCGCAGCATGCTGTGGCCGACCGCTTGGAGCACCATCTCGGGAAACAGGGTGACGAACTGCATCCGCAGCATGCCGTCAAGGTACCTGTCTGGGAGGGAGCAGGGATCGGGGAGTTGCGGCTTGCTGCCAGTGTTGCCTCGGCCGGGCCAAACCACGGTGAGATCGGACGAATCCCATATCAGCGCTCAACCGTAGTGCGTTGTACAGGAGAACGAGAGTGGTCCACCGGTGCCGCGTGTCTGCTGATAAACGAGCTGCACGATCTTCCAACTGTGAAGCGCCGTCGACCACTCGGGTCTTCGAGGAGGACAGTCGCATGTTGTTGAATCGCTTGGTTCGCGCAACGGGAATCCTCGCCTTGGGATTCGCGCTGGTGGCCAACGCAGCCGTGCAGGAGAAGCCGGCAGCTACGCCCCGGGGGGCCATCCAGGCCGCTGACGAACAGTTCGATCAGCTGTTCCGAGAGGAGGAGAGTGCCCGCAAGAAAGACCCCAAGTGGAAAGCGTCGCACGCCGAGATCGGGTCCTTCAAGGTCGGCGAAGGAAGCTCTGTCACCAACTTCTGCCTCAACGTCGATGGAAACCTGCTGGTGTGCAACGGCGGAGACCGCAACGAGTACACATACGATGCAAAGACGGGCAAGGCTGCCCTGAAGCTGGTGAAGGCGCCAACGGAGATCAGAGTCTTCAGCCCAGGTGGAACGAGACTGAAGACGTGGCTGCCGAAGGCAAACGCTCAAGCAATCTGCGTGCATCCAACCGGGGCAATCTACGTGAGTGGATTGGGGCGAGTGTCACAACTCGACCAACTTGGGAGAGTGGTACGGAGTGCAGCAATCCCGAAGCTCGCTGGTGCCGACGTGTCGGGCATCGCCGTCAACGACAAGGATCTGTTCGTCGTTGCGCAGTCGCCCACGGACTTTTCGTTCATAGTCTCCCGCTTCGACCGAGACCTGAAGAGCCCGAAGCAGATAGTGAAGGGGCTTGGCGGGTGCTGTGGCCAGTTGGAAATCCAAACGCGCGACGGAGAGCTTTGGGTGGCACACAATGCCAGGCACCGGGTCGAGCGTTACGATCGCAATG
>CAYJMZ010000134.1:1705-7877 GCA_964370995.1 uncultured Fimbriimonadaceae bacterium
GTCTGGATTTGGGAAGAACGACCGCAAGGCGGCGGACGGGTTTGGAGGCTGCTGTGAGCCCAAGAACATCCGATTCGCACCCGACGGCACGATCCTGACCGCAGAATCCGGTCCCCCTACCGTCATCAAACGATTCGACGCCCGGGGCAGGTTCTTGGGGGTTGTGGCTTTGCCCAATATTCAGACAGGCTGCGTCCGCGTGACCGTCGAAGTGACCAAGGACGGAAACCGCTTCTACGTGGTCAACTCCGACGATGGGACGATGCACGTCATCGGGAAGAAGGGATAACCAGGAGGTGGGTGTGATTCGTTGCGCGCTTGCATTCGTCGCGTTGTTCGCGACCGCGTGCTTTTCGGGGGCCGGCTATCAGGATGAGCGGCCCCTGACGATCGTCGTCATGGATCCGCTGTCCAAACGGCTGGCGTGCGCGTGCGTTCAAGGTTACGCGCAGAGGGACTATGACAAGCTCGGCCAGTTCCTTGAGGGTCGAACGGGCAGGCCGGTTCGAATCTTGTATGCGGCCGACCTCGCTCGTGCTTTCGACGAGGTGTCGCCGACCCGCATCGATCTCGTCATCGGCAAGCACTCCCTGGTGAAGGCCGACGCCGCCGAGTGCAAGCTCGCGGTTAGGCCGATCTGCATGCTGACCGGGCTTGATGGCACCACGACCCTGACGGGTCTGTTCGTGGCCAAGAAGGGCGACGCCGTGAAGTCGATCGCCGACATCGGGGGGCGTCGCATCCTGTTTGGGCCCGCCGATTCAGACGAAAAGCACTCTGAGGCGTTTGTCACGCTTCGAAAGGCCGGAATCTCGATTCCCAAGAAGATCGAAACGCGCCCCGGGTGCAGCGACGCCGCACTTGAGATACTTGACAGCAAGTCCAAGAAACCACCCATAGGGGTCATTTCGAGCTACGCGTTGGCGTTGATCGAGGGTTGTGGGACTGTGCCAAGGGGCGCTCTGAAGGTGATTGGCAAGACAGGCGCTGTGCCGTTCATTGCCGTGTTCGCCACGAGCGCCGTCGGCGAGCAGGAGGCAAAGGGCGTTCTGGACGCCCTGCTGGCTGCTAAGGGCGATCCGAAGCTCCTGCAAACACTGGAATCGAAGGGTGGCTTCGTCGTTTCGGCAGCTCAGAAGCCGCGGGTTGGGCCAGTCTCCTACGATTGGCCCGGATGGCGAGGGCCAAATCGCAACGGGTTAGTCCCCTGGCTGCCCGAGAAACTGCCCGCGAAGCCCCGCGTCGTGTGGAGGCAACCGCTCACCGGACCAGCCCACGGCGGAATCGTCGTCGGGGAAGGTTATGTGGTCGTCCCCGACCGCAACGAAGCGCTCGGGTGCGACGTATTCCGGTGCTTCCGGGCCGTGGACGGCAAACCGGTCTGGAAGTTCGTGTACGACGCGCCAGGCAAGCTCGACTTCGGCGGTTCGCCTCGAGCCTCTCCGCAGATCGACGCAGGCAGGGTCTACCTGCTGGGCGCGTTCGGCCACCTTCACTGCCTGGAGCTCGCTTCAGGCAGGGTTGTTTGGAAGAAGAGCCTGTTGTCGGAGTTTGGGACAGCGCTGCCGACGTGGGGGATGGCCAGCTCACCCCTCGTGGTTGGAGACGCTGTAATCGTCAACCCCGGCGCGAGGGAGGCTTCGCTCGTCGCGTTGGACCGACACACCGGCGACTCACTTTGGAAATCAAGGGGTGCCGGAGCAGCGTACGCATCGCTGATCGTTGGCGAATTCGGTGGAAAGCGACAGATCGTCGGGTTCGACGCGGTTTCGATCGGTGGTTGGGACGTCGGCTCGGGCAGCCGGCTTTGGAGCATCGAGCCCGAAAACACCGGCGACTTCAACGTTCCAACTCCTGTAGGCGTCGACGGGAAGCTGATCGTCGCTACCGAGAACAACGGTGCGCGACTCTACGGCTTTGGCTCGGGTGGCCTGGCCCAAGCTAAGCCGATCGCCTCGTTCGCAGACCTCGCGCCGGATATCGTGAGCCCGATTGTCGTTGGCGACAGGCTCTTCGGGCTGCGCGACTCGCTGTACTGCCTCGATATCGCCAGGGGCCTGAAGTTGCTCTGGACAAAAGAAGCCCCAGGCCTTGGCCCTTATGCGAGCTTCTTTGCGAGCGGGAACAGGCTCCTCATCGCCTCGTCGCTCGGAGAGCTTCTGCTGATCAAATCTGACGGAACCCGCATGGAGTCGATCTCGCGAGTCCGCCTGCTTCCCGGCGATCAAGTCGTGTATGCCCATCCGGCGCTGACGGGCGACCGGCTCTTCTACCGCGATGCGTCGAACGTCACGTGCGTTGCCCTAGTTGAGCAAGAAGACCCTTAGGAATCTCCTCGTTCAGGTCTTGGACGAGGCAACGCGCACCTGCCAACGATTCCCCCCGGGAGGTACACTTTTTCCCCGGAGACTCCATTGAACGTACCTTCAGATCTCAAGTACACCAAGACCCACGAATGGGTTCGACTCGACGGCGAAGTCGCGACGGTCGGCATCACGGACTTTGCGCAATCCGAACTCGGCGACATCGTGTTCGTCGACCTTCCCACGCCGGGCCGCGCGCTCCAAAAGGGCGATTCGTTCGGCTCTGTGGAGAGTGTCAAGACCGTGTCGGACGCCTACGCGCCCGTGGCGGGCGAGGTCGTCGAAACAAACGGTGCGTTGGGTGCCCAGTCCGAGCTCATCAACACGGACCCTTACGGACAGGGCTGGATCCTGAAGATGCGGTTGGACAGCCCGGATGCGACCGCCGGTCTGATGGACGCCGACGCGTACAAACTTGAGATCGGAGGCTGATCGGGTTGCCCTACATCCCCCACACAGACCAAGACCGCCAAGAGATGCTCGCCACGATCGGCGTGGACACGATCGAAGACCTGTTTACAGACATCCCCAAGGAACTACGACTTCGAGGGCCATTGAACCTTCGCGCGTCCCTCGACGAGCACCGCTTGCTCGGCTATCTCTTCGAGTTGTCGCGACGCAACAGCAACTCCCTCAGCGACCTCGCTTGCTTCTTGGGCGCCGGCATCTACGACCGGTACATTCCCGCGACCGTGGGCGCCCTCATCTCGCGCGGCGAGTTCCTGACCGCCTACACGCCGTACCAGCCCGAACTGTCGCAGGGCTACCTGCAAACGATCTACGAGTTCCAAAGCATGGTGGCGGAACTGTACGGAATGGACGTCGCCAATGCCTCGATGTACGACGGCTCGACCGCCGCTGCGGAAGCTGCCTTGCTTTCGACGGCCTCGACGGGCCGCAACAAGGTAGCCGTCAGCGAAGCGCTACACCCGCACTACCGGCAGGTCCTTGAGACGTACTGCTGGGCGAAGGGCGTCGAAATCGTCGAACTGCCCGCTGCTGATGGGTTCACCGAGGGTTACTCGGGGCTCGACGACGCGGCCGCGTGCGTGTTGGTCCAGTACCCGAATTTCTTCGGCGGCATCGAGGACCTCGCGGCGGCGCGCTCCGCGGCCGATCGCGTGGGCGCGATGCTCGTGGTGGTCGCAGATCCGACCGCGTGCGCCCTCCTGAAGCCTCCCGGCGAGTTCGGCGCAGACATCGTGGTCGGCGAAGGTCAGCCCCTCGGCATTGCGATGGGCTTTGGCGGACCCGCACTTGGTCTTTTCGCCTGCCGGCAAGAGCACGTGCGACGGCTTCCCGGCCGAATCGTGGGTCGTACAGTCGACCACGACGGCACCCCCGGTTACGTGATGACCCTGCGCACGCGCGAGCAGGATATTCGCCGCGAGAAGGCCACGTCGAACATCTGCACGAACCAGGCACTCATGGCCTTGTGCGCGACGATCTACATGAGCGCCCTCGGCAAGAACGGCATGCGCCAAGTTGCCGAGGGCACGGTACGCAACACGCAATACGCGATGCGACGACTCACCGACGCCGGCGCAAGCGTGCGGTTCGACGGCAAGGTGTTCGGCGAATTCACCCTGCGGCTTCCCAAGGACCCAGCCCTCGTGCAGAAGGCCCTGTTGGAACAAGGCATTCTTGCCGGCCTGCCGCTTGGTCCCTACTTCCCCAAACTCGCCGATTGCCTGCTGGTCGCCGTTACCGAAACGCGCACCAAAGCCCAAATCGACGACTACGCCTCCAAACTCAGCCAGGTCCTTTCCTAGAAATGCCCACCCGAACCGTTCCCACACCCACTCTCATCTTCGAAAAATCCCGACCAGGCCGAGTCGGTTGCAACGTGCCCCACGCCGATACGCCCGAGGTGAACCTCGGCGCGGTGGTCGGCACGCTGCGCGCCGAACTGCACCTGCCCGAGATTGCCGAGATGGACCTCGTTCGGCACTTCACCAACCTGAGCCAGATCAACTACGGGATCGACAACGGTTTCTATCCGCTGGGGTCGTGCACGATGAAGTACAACCCGAAGATCAACGAGCGGACCGCGGGGCTCGCAGGCTTCACCCACGTGCACCCGCTCCAGCCGCCCGAGACCGCCAAGGGGTTCCTCGCGGTGATCGCGGAGGTCGAGGAGATCCTCGTCGAGCTCACCGGGTTTGATGCGGTCACCACGCAGCCCGTCGCCGGCGCCCACGGCGAGCTCGCGTCGCTCATGGTCATCAAGGCGTACCACGAGTCGCGCGGCGAGGGCTTGCGGCGGCAAACCGTGCTTGTGCCTGACTCCGCCCACGGCACCAACCCCGCTTCGGCGGCTCGCTGCGGGTTCACGGTGCGCCACGTCGCCACAAGAGAGAACGGGGACATGGACCTCGAGTCGCTGGCGGCGCAACTCGACGATACGGTTGCGGCTTTCATGGTGACGAACCCGTCAACGCTCGGGCTGTTCGAGCCCAACATCGCCAAGGTGTGTGAGATGGTGCACGCCGCGGGGGCTCAGATGTTTTGCGACGGCGCGAACTTCAACGCGCTGGTTGGCATCACCCGGCCCGGCGACCAGGGTTTTGACTGCATGCACCTCAACCTGCACAAGACGTTCACCACACCACACGGCGGTGGCGGGCCGGGAAGTGGCGCAATCGGCGTCAAGAGACATCTGGAGCCCTTTCTTCCCGCGCCGGTGCTACGATTCGCGGCAGGGAAGCCAGGGCACCGCGAAGTGGTCGTCGATCAAGATCGGCCCCTGTCGATTGGCCGCGTGTCCTCGTTCTGGGGCTCGTCGCTCATGGCCGTCCGGGCTCTGACGTACCTGCTGGCCATGGGCCGCGAAAACCTGCCCGAGATCGCGCGGCATGCGGTGCTGAACGCGAACTACGTCCAAGCGCGGCTCAAGGATGTGCTGCCCCCCGCGAACGACCGCCACTGCATGCACGAGTGTGTGCTCACGGCCCTGCAGTACAAGAGGGAGAACGGCATCCGGGCGCTCGACATCAGCAAGCGGCTGATCGACTACGGGTTCCACCCACCCACGAACTACTTCCCGCTGATCGTGCCCGAGTGCCTCATGATCGAGCCTACCGAGACGGAGTGCAAGGAGACCCTCGATGCGTTCTGCGACGCGCTGATCGCGATCTGCAAGGAGGCCCAGGAGAGCCCGGACCTCTTGCACGACGCGCCCACCACGCAGATCGTGGGACGCCTAGACGAGACCAAGGCCGTGAAAGACCTCGACGTCCGGTGGCGGCCGGCAAGAGAGCCGGTGGCTAGCGGATAGGACCTATCAGACGTATAGGACCTATGACGCTCATGCGGAGCCCGAGAAGGCCAATTGGAAGCAAGCACAACAGAGCCTGAACCGCGGCCGCATCGGCACCTCGCGGCGTGGGCGTCAGGTGCCGTACTTGCTGGACTTGTCGCCTGCTACTGGTCTCTTGCCGACGCCGTCTACGGGATCACAATCTGGCCGGCGTGGGTGTGGCTGGGGTTCGGTTTGCCGTCGGCCGCTTTCGCATGGCGCAGGGCTCGGAGGTGGGGAAGTGCCCTCGCGTTGGCCTGGCTGGGGTTCGTCTGCACGTTCGCAGAAGAGCCCCGGTCGATTCTCAATCAATTTGCGGCGCCTCTTGAGTTCCGCGCTTCTGAAGTCACGGTGATCAGCCTCAACTGCGCGGGAGGGGATCCGCTCGCAGCGGCCGAAGCAGTTGCGCGCAGCCCTAGCCTCATCCTCTTCCAGGAATCGCCGCCGGCAAGGGAGCTGCGAGAGGTCGTCGGCGCGGGATGGTCTTTGGTGGTCGGACCCGACGCGTCCA
>CAYJMZ010000135.1:0-7869 GCA_964370995.1 uncultured Fimbriimonadaceae bacterium
CATCGTCCAGTCGAGCGGGCCCTGCATGCCGTTTTGCATGGCATTTGGGGCGAAAAGCATCAGTGAGGCCATGGCCGCCGGGGTTTCCATCGGTGGAGGCGCCACTCCGGCGTACGCGGCGATGTCGTCGAGGCTGGGCACGCCCTTGGAGTCGCCCGCTTGGAGGAGCTTGGCCAGCGCGCCTCGAGGTGCCCGAATGCGCCGGTTGTTGTCTGGGGCCGCGGGCCGCAACGTGAACCACCCGTCTTTGATCTCGCCCTTCGTGACTTTTCCGTCGAGCAGCATCGCCATAGCGCGGCCGATCGTTAGGGTGGTCTGCGCGCCGATGGCCTGGAATGGCGACGACATGCCTTCCGGCAAGTTGGCCACAAGCTGAACACCCTTGGCGTCCGCGATGGCGATCAAGGTCTCCGATGGCACCAACGCCAGGGGGTCGTACTCGTCGGGGTGCAGAAGCCGTTTGCGCAACTCGGGGTTGATCAGGCGGTTCATGCCCTGCCCGCCCATCGTGAGTCCACCAAAGAACGCCGAGTACTCCTGCGCGACCTTGCTGAACTTGATCGGCGTCGGGTCGGGATCAGTGGGCGTTGCGGCACCAGGCTTGGCAGGGATCGCGGCCTCCATAATGTCGCCAAACAGCGACCCGCTGGAGGAAAGGGCGTCGCTCCCTGACAGAATGACCTTGCCTTCGCGGTCGTACACGCGGATCTCGACGGACAGGATGCCGAGGAGCTCCTGGCGCGACGCAATCACCAGCGCTTTGTAAGGGGTGCCGGTCACCATCGCATTGCGCCGGCCCATGAGTTGCTGGGACATCGCGACGGCTTGGCGCTGCTCATCGGACATCGCTGCGGAGTCCCGAGTCGCCCCGAACAGGCGGGCTTCGTCGTTGTTCTCTGCGACGTATTGGCCGAGGATGGTTGCCGCATTGCGACCGAGGGGCCGCTGCATACGGTTTGGCTGCGAGGAGAACACGATTCGCTGCCCGGAGCGCAGGTCGGCCAGGGGCGAGATGTCCAATTCGGCGAGCAGGCGGGTGATCGCCTTGGCGTCCGCGCCCCCTCCTCCGAACATCCCCATCACGGGCGGCGTCGCCTCAGCCGCCTTGCCGGGTTGCAGGCTCTTGACCCGCGTGGCAAGCTCCTTCTTCAACTCAGCGACCTTCGCGTCGCGCTCCCGCCGGGCCTCCATCTGACGCACCCCGTTGGAGGTGATCAGGCGGTAAGCCTTGCCCTCCTCCTTCCACTCGCAGGTGCTGACCTCGGCGATGCGCTTGAGCACGTCGTTGAGCACCGCGTCCTTCACGTGGACCGCGACGATCTCCTCGGCGGCGGGGCCCGCAACCACGAGATCCACCCCCGTCTGTTTGGCCAGCGCCGCGAGCACCGCCTTGGTGGTCGTCGCGGGCGTGGAGAACGTGACCTTCTGGTCCAGCGACTGGCTCCAGACGGGGCACGCCAGGCAAAGGGCGAGGACAAACGCGGGGAACTTCATTCTAGAACTAGGATACGCGCCCCACTGGCCCGGGGATGCACTTTGGACCTAGTGCTCTGAAGAGGGGGATTGCACCATTTGTTCGGGCGCCACGGACGTTTCCGATCCCGTGCCACCCTCATCTTGGGGGTGCGTGAGGTGCGAACACTCGGCGAAAGCACCCCCGACACGAGGGTGGCACGGTTGCGTCGGCCTTCTTCAGCACCCTACGCTAGCGCCGGGCACGAGCTGCCGAAATCGCCAAGATCGTTGCCGCGCCCGCCAGGTCCAGCGCGACATCCCAGGGGCTGCCCGTGCGGCCCGCCGTGAACCACTGGCGCGACTCGTCGAAACTCGCGGTCATCAGCGCAAGGGCCGCGCCGACCCAAACGCCTGTGCCGGGAGGCGCGCCCCCCGTTCGCGCCGTGCGCCATCCCACCCACGCCACCAGGCCGTAGAAGGAGAAGTGCAGGGTCTTTCGGACCGCGAGCACCACCATATCAGACGTCCCCGCGCTCCAGTGCAGCCGGGCCTCCAACCACGCGACCCACGAGCCCGCTTCCCCAGCGGCGCCGCTGAAATACGCGACCATCCAACCCGCCGCACACGCGACAAGAGCCCACCGAACCGCGGCATGGTCCTTCCGAAGCGCCTTGAGCAGCACGAGGGCCATCCCGATCGCAAACGCGCCCCACAGAGTCGAAAGGCCCAGGCGCAGCACCTTGGTCGCGGTTTCGCTCAACCGGCTCAAGTCGTTGGAGTACAGGAACGCGAGCAACAGCCCCGCCGAGTGGGCGAGGAACAGTCCGACCCGGTCCTCGATGGCCTTGAGGCGTGGAATCCAGCCCCAGAGCACCGTGGTGAACACCGCAAGGAGGGGCAGGACCCAGATTTGGGGCGTCACAGCGGATAGCCCCATTTGGATGGTGAAGGCCCCGACAAACATCACCGCGAACACGACGCCGGCGGCCAACAGGGTGAACGGGCGCTGCACGAAGGCCATTATGGTCGGTGCTGCCCCGCCGGGCGGTAGCCTTGAAGGATGAGGTCCGCCCGCACATGCGCATTCTGATCACCAACGACGATGGCGTCCGCGCCGAGGGCCTGCGCGTGCTGGTCGAGGTTGCCGCCCGGTTCGGCGAGGTCAAGATCGTTGCCCCAGACCACGAGCGAAGCGCATGTGGCCACTCAATGACCCTGCGCGACCCTCTGCGCGTCAAAAGCGTGGGGTGGGATGGGATCGAGGCGTACGAGGTCGACGGCGTGCCCGTGGATTGCGTCAACGTCGGGCTCACCGTGGCCTGGCCCGACGGGTGCGATTTGGTGCTGAGCGGGATCAACAACGGCCCGAATCTCGGGTTCGACGTGACGTACAGCGGCACCGTCGCGGGTGCAATGGAGGGTGCGATCAACGGCATTCGGTCGATCGCGGTGTCGATGGCGGTGTTCGTGTCCGACGCGCCGTCCCACTTCGAAACCGGTGCCCAATGGCTTGCCGAGAACATGGGCGCACTGATCGAGGTCCCCTACAAGCCGCTGACGTTTCTCAACATCAACGTGCCCGCAATCGACTACCCGGAACTGCAGGGGCACCGCGTTGTGGGCATGGGCCAGCGCGTGTACCAAGACCGCGTCGAGGTGCGCCAGGACCCCTGGGGTCGGCCGTACTACTGGCAGGGCGGGGTGGTGGTGATGGACCGAGACCAACCGGGCACCGACGTCAACGCCGTGGCCGACGGTTTCGTGTCCATCACCCCCGTCACGCTGGACTGGACCGACCACGCGTACGCCGAGGTGCTTGGCGGCGCGCTTGGTTGACGGGGTGCTGAAGAAGGGGCTTGCACCATTTGTTCTCGCGCCACGGACGTTTCCGATCCCGTGCCACCCTCATCTTGGGGGTGCGCTAGGTGCGAACTCTCGGCGAAAGCACCCCCGACACGAGGGTGGCACGGTTGCGTCGGCATTCTTCAGCACCCTGCTAAACCAGCCCCTTGCCGCGCAGGAACTCCTGGAGCGCTTCCCAATCCGCCGGGCTTCGGAACGCGCGCGTGGGCAGGGGGAAGTATGCCAGGGGGCCGATGAACAGCAGCAGGTACGCGCCGAACGGCTCGACGCGGTTCACGTTCGCCCACTCAAGCCGGGATTCCGTTCCGTCCGAGGCCCGTACGTGGACGGAGTCGTCGTCGCAGGTCACGCTCTGTTCCAACGTGAGGTGGCGGGTCGCCTGGCCGCGGATCTTCCACAGGTGCCACAGGGGAACAAATAGTGGAATGTACACTATACAAAAGACCGCGAACATTCTCCATGCGGGCTCTTGGCTCATCGAGAACACGAAGATGCCCGCCGTGCACAGCATCAGCCACACCCACCGGAAGCGCCTCAGCAGCACTCGGGACTGCAGGTTGCGGAACTCCGACACGGTGAACGCGAACGGCGCCAATTGGATGGTCACGGTTTGGCCCCCAGCACCGAGGCGAACCGTTCGGCATCCGCGGGAGTCTCGAACGCGCCTTCCGGGACCGGCACGAACCCAAGGCCTGCGAGCCGCAGAACGAAGTGCCCCCGCGTGCGGATGAACCCGCGGATGGCGCCCGTGCGCAGCCTCCATCCACCGCCCTCGGGCCGTCGGAACAGCAGCACGTCGTCGGAGGCCTCGAGCACGACCTCGTCGCCGAACCTCTTGCCCGAGCGCATGGTGGCCAGCACCCCGCGCGCTGGAATCGACAGCGGCCAGGCGAGTGCAACGGCGCCTACGAGTTGGGCCGTCGGGTGGTCCATCGTGGCAAGCAGCAGCACACCGCAGAGCGGAACGGACGCCACGAGCCACCAGAAGCGCCGCACGTACTCCTCGATGGCGATCCACGCGATCGTGGGCCGGGCGATTCGGTAGGGTCGAGTGCGCAGCGAGCCGTCCACCCCTGATTCTGCCCCATCCGATTCGGGCCGTGCGAGGGCCCCATGCCATACTCGGGGCATGCTGCGCGTCGAATCCAAGGGCCCTGTCCTGCACGTCACGCTCAACCGGCCGGAGGTGCGAAACGCCTTCAACGACGCCCTGATTGCCGCCCTCGACGACACCTTCGCCAGGCTGCCCGAAGGCACGCGCGTGGTGATTCTATCGGGTGAAGGGAAGGCGTTTTGCGCGGGCGGCGACCTCAACTGGATGGCCCAGGCCGCCTCGTACACCGAGGAGCAGAACTACCAGGATGCGATGCGCCTGGCGGGTCTGTTCGAGCGCATCGCCACGTGCCCCGCGGTGACGATCGCCAAGGTCCACGGCGCCGTGTATGGCGGTGGGTGCGGGCTGGTGGCCGCGGTGGACATCGCGGCGGCGGCGGAGGGCACGCGGTTTGCGTTCAGCGAGGTGCGCCTGGGGCTCATCCCCGCCACGATCACGCGGTACGTGATCCCCAAGATCGGGGCGGGCCACGCGCGGGCCCTGTTTGCGACCGGCGAGGCGTTCGACGCGACCCACGCCGTCCACATCGGCCTGGTGCACCTCGTGGCGCCCGCCGAGTTGCTCGACGGCTTGATCGACGCCAAAATCGAGGCCGTTCTCGCTTCGGGGCCCGACGCCGTCGCCACGTCCAAGCGCCTGGTGCTGGGGGGCCCGATGAGCGGCGAGGAGAGCGCCCGGTGTCTTGCGCGAGCCCGGGCGGGAGACGAAGGCAAGGAGGGTGTTGCGGCGTTCCTGGAGAAGCGGCCGCCCTCGTTCGCGGTGAAGCGCTGATGCGGACCCTCTTGATCGCCAACCGCGGCGAGATTGCGGTGCGCATCATCCGAGCCGCCCGCGAGATGGACATTCGCACCGTCGCGGTGGCCAGTGAGGCGGACCTCCTGGCCCCGCACGCGCTGCTCGCGGACGAGTGCGTGCCGATCGGCCCGCCCGAGCCCAGCGCGAGCTACCTCGACATCGCCAAAATCCTCGACGCCGCCCGCGCCACGGGTGCCGATGCGATCCACCCTGGATACGGGTTCCTCTCTGAGCGCGCCGAGTTCGCGGAGGCGTGCGAGAAGGCCGGGATCGTGTTCGTGGGCCCCTCCGCGTCGGCCATGCGCCTGCTGGGCTCGAAAATCGCCGCCAAACGCCTGGCCGTCGAAGCCGGCGTGCCGATCACCCCCGGCTTCTTCGAGCCCGGCGCGTCCCTGGACCGGTTGCGCGCCGCCGCGGAGGAGATCGGGTACCCCGTCATGCTCAAGGCGTCCGCGGGCGGGGGAGGACGCGGGATGCGCGCGCTGCACGATCCCGCGGAGTTCGACCGCCAATGCGCGCTGGCGTCAGAAGAGGCGCTCAAGGCTTTCGGGGACGGCGCGATGATGGTCGAGAAGCTCGTGGAGCGGCCGCGTCACGTGGAAGTGCAGGTGCTCGCGGACGCGCAGGGCCAGATCGCGTGCCTGTTCGAGCGCGAGTGTTCGATCCAGCGCCGTCACCAGAAGCTGATCGAGGAGTCCCCCTCAACCGCCGTTGAAAAAGATCCCGACCTGTGGGCGCCGATGCGCGACGCGTCCGCTGCCCTCTTCCGCGCCGCGGGCTACGTCGGGGCGGGCACGGTGGAGTTCATGATCGACCCCGCGTCGGGCGCAGCGTACTTCCTGGAGGTCAACGCGCGCCTGCAGGTCGAGCACCCCGTGACCGAGTGCGTGGCCGGCCTGGACCTCGTGCAGTGGCAACTGCGCATCGCGCGCGGCGAGCGTCTCGAACTGCCCGAGCCCCTGATGGCCGGCGAGCGTTCGGCGCTGCGCGGGCATGCGATCGAGGCCAGGGTGGTCGCCGAGGACCCCGCGCAGGGTTTCTTGCCGAGCGTAGGGAAGATCCTCGCCTGGATCGAGCCCGTGGCGCCCGGCGTGCGCGTGGATACCGGCTTCGGGCCCGGGGCCGAGATCTCGCGCCATTACGATTCGCTGATCGCCAAGGTTATCGCGCACGCCGAGACGCGCTCAGGGGCCATCGCCCGCCTGTGCCTAGCCCTCGAAGGCTTCCATATCCTGGGCGTCAAGACCAACGTAGCGTATCTCCTCGACATCCTCCGCAGCCCAGGGTTTGTAGAGGGCGACATCGACACCGGCTACCTCGCGCGCACCTTCCCAGGCTGGCAGCCCGACGCGAGGATTCCCGATGTGGTGGGCGCCCTCGCTGAGCGTGCCAGCGTGGCGGCGCAGGCGGGCAGGGGCGCCGAGCGCGCGCCGGGCGCGTGGGACGCGTCGGATGCGTTTCGGATCGGACGGAACCCCCCGACCCCTGTCGCCCCCTAGCCGACAACATTGGACTGGTTAGCGCTCAGAAGTCCTTGACGTCTGCCACGCAAGTGCCCGGCACACCGTGCATATCGCCGAAGTTGGGATAGGTGCCCGGGTGGGGAACGCACTCGAAATCCTCCTCCTTCTTCGGGTAGCGGTCGATGCCGCACGCGGCCATGCGCGCCGGGGACACGTGGATGGTCCAGTCGTAGTAGTTCGGACGCACCGATCGCTCATAGCTCGTGTAGTTGGTGCACGAGGGCAGTACGGGCCCGCCAGTCGGCATCCCGCGGTAGTTGTGGAACTTGGCGTGCCCGTCGGCGAACGCGAACGACATGCCCTCGCCGCCGTGGCGGGGCCAGACCTCCCACTTGAACCAATAGTCGATCCAGCCGCCCGTGGTCTCCGTGGAGTTGAACCGGCGCGGCATGTACCCGTCGGTGTACGCGATAGTGTCCACGGGTTGGGGCACGGCGGATTCGGTCATGGGCAGATAGCTGCGGGTGACGAGACCCGACGGCGCCGGCTTCAACACCATCCCGAACAGACCAATGTTGAACGTGAACGCGGAGTAGCGGAAGGTGCCCATGGGCCGGCACGAGGGGCATCGCCGCCGAATGAACTCAAACAGGCTGCCCACGTAGTTGTTCGCGGCAAAATCTCCGGCAATGTCTTGGCCCTTCGACCCCTTGGGATACGAGGGGCACTCGAGGATTCCCGTGTTCTTTCGATACGGCGAGGTGAGGTCGTGGACGAAGAACACCCGACCCGTGGTCCGCTCGCCCCCGATGCCGATCGGATACGTGGACTCGTTGTCCGCCACATACATCAGCGAGGCCATCACGCTCTGGCGAAGGTTGCTGACGCAGACGGTCTTCTTTGCGCTTTCCTTTGCCTGGGCAAACACCGGAAAAAGGATCGCGGCAAGGATCGCAACGATCGCGATCACCACCAACAACTCGATGAGCGTAAACGCCCTCTTGACTCGCAACATGGTTTCCCCCAAATCCCTGGACCCCGCCAAGAACACTGGGGCCATTGTACGACAACTCTCGCAAATCCGTAACCTGGCCGACGAAAAACGCCGCTAGGAGCCCGGTATTCCGGGTTAAGGAGATGCCTCCGCAGCCCCGCTGTGGAGGGCTTACCTAGCCGGCC
>CAYJMZ010000136.1:0-7855 GCA_964370995.1 uncultured Fimbriimonadaceae bacterium
GCTAGCACGTCTCGAAACGCGGGGTGCGCGGCAGAGCCGAGCCACTCGTACACGACCGACTCCGAGTGGGCCACGACCGCCCCCGCGTCGCGCATCCGCTCGATCCCGATCGCGTGCATCGACGGGGTGCGCGCCGATATCGCATCCGCGGCGAGAATCACCTCGAAGCCCGCCGCGAGAAGATGGTGGGCGGTCTGGTTGACACAGATGTGCGTCTCGATGCCGACCAGCACGACCTGAGGCCGCGCCATCGCACCCAGCGCCACGTCGAACCCTTCGCAGCCGACGCAGCTGAACACGTGCTTGGGGGATGCGGGCGCGCGCAGGAGCTCCGCGATCTCGGGGGCCGTGCCTCCCATTCGCTCCGGGTTCTGCTCGGTGGCGAGCACGGGCACGGCCAGGAGCGCCGCGCACTGCAGAAGGAACGCGCTGCGGGCCAAAACGCGCTCCTTCTGATCGATCGCCTTGAGGAAGGACGGCTGCAGATCGACGACGACCACGACACATTTCGAAGCATCGGCCAATGCGGGTGACATGCCCCCATTCTATCGGCCCGTGCCCGTAAATTGACCTGCCCGCTCCGAGGAAGTACAATACGGGTTGGCTCAAGGGATGGAGCGAACGCTCGGATCCCATACGGAGGTTACACAACACATGAAGGGAATTCTCTCGCTGGCTGCTTGCGCGGCCACGCTCGGCCTCAGCGCCGGCGCTTTTGCCCAGTTCGGCGGCACACACACGCTGGACGCGACCCCCAATCAGTTCAACATTCGTGGCGGCATCATTCTGCCCATCGACAACAGCCTGCGCGATCTGAACAACGCGTGGATCGGCGTCGGCTTGGACTACCGGTTCGAAAAATCGCTCCTCAAGTTAGGCGAGACCTACCTTTCGATCGACTGGATCGGTCAAAGCAGTTCCGGAACCGACTTCAACGTGTTCCCCGTAATGCTGAACCAGCGATTCTGGGGTGAGGGCACTCCCGGCGCACGCACGTACACGTTCCTTGGACTGGGTGTCGTGTTCTTCGACGCCGGCCCCGCCGACAGCGTGTACGCGGTCCGCGGCGGCGTCGGCAAGGAGTTGAACAACATGGTGTTCGTCGAGGGGGCGCTAACGCTCTCCGGGAAGGATGACAACGGCCGCGTGGCCAACAACCTTGGCTTTTACGTCGGCTACCGCTTCTAAGGCGGAAACCCCGAACCCCCGCGGCCACACGAGCTGCGGGGGCTTTTATTTCGGGGATCGGGAATCGGGGATCAGGGATCCGGGCCCCTCGCAGGGTCTGAATAAGGGACCTCAAACCATTTCGTTCTCACGCAGCGGACCTTTCCGATCCCGTGCCACCCTCATCTTGGGGGTGCGCCAGGTGCGAACTCTCGGCGAAAGCACCCCCGACACGAGGGTGGCACGGTTTCCTCGGCCTTTTTCAGCACCCCCCTAGCCCTTGAGCACGCGCTTCACGGCCTTGTCCAGCGTCGGGGCGTCGACCACGCGGTTCCCTTCGCGCTCCAGCACCATGGCGCCCGGGGGCACCTTGCCCATCCCGCCGGTGGCCGAGTCGAGGTCGGCGGCGATGTCGAGCATCTGAAGCCCGTCGTTCAGCACGTCGTCCAGGGGCCTGCGGTCCCATCGGGGCTTCTCGCGGCCGAGGTACTCGAACACGCCTCGAATGCGCTCCGAGCCCGAGCCTGCGCACGCGTAGGCCCCGTTCTCAAACCGCGCTCCCGCACCGTCGAAGAAATAGATGCCGAACGTGTCGCGGTTGCGATCGTAGGCCGCCACGATGGGAAGAAACACCCCGATGCCCTGCATGGCCATCGGCATGTTTGCCGACAGCGCCTTGGTGATCTCCATGAGCTTGCCCTCGAGGGACATCTCGTTGAGCGTCGTGCGGCGGTAGTACTTGAACGAGTGGCGCAGGAAGCGGCATACCTCGACCGACCGCGCAAACGCCCCGCTGATCGCGACGAGGGTGTCGTCGTCGATCGGAAACACCTTCTCGGCGTGGTCGAACATCACGAGACTGCCCGTGGTGGCCCGACGATCCGCGAGCACCAGCACGCCCTTGTTGTAGCGCAGGGCGAGCACGGTGGTGCCGTGGGCTTCTCCATTCGCCGCCGACTGTCCGCCCGGCGACGGAAACCCGACGATCTCGGCAAAGCTCCTTGGAAGTCCGATGTTCATTCGCCGGACCGCTGCCGGTATTTGCGCGCCTGGTCGGGATCGACCTTGCGCATCCGTTTCATCAATTCGTTGTCGCCGCCCGGACGGGTGACGTCGGGCCGCGCGGGCCCCGGTTGCTCGTCGACCTTGCGCGGGCTGTCGGGTGTGGCGGGTCGCTGAAGGCGGTCGGTGGATTGGATCATCGGTCTCCCCTTATGGCACGTACAAACGATTCTACGTCGTGCGCGCCCTCAATCTCGCGCCCGTACACGCGGCCAGGGTCGAGATCGACCATTTCCTCGCCGCTGGCGGTGCGCAGCGTAAGCGTGCGCCAGCAGGCGTTGGCTAGGGCGTGGGGGAAGCGGCGCACCGCGAGTCCGCGCACCAGAGCGCGCGTGCCCTCCCGCACCCCGCGAAGGCATTCCTCCACCTCCATCTCGCCCGCATGCTCCGGCACGCGACCCATCGCCTGTAGCCCGGCGAAAAGGCTCTGCTCGGGGTCGATGTTGTGGTATTCGAGATCGAAGGCGGCGAACCGCGGGTCGTCCCAACCCACGCCCTCGCTCTCCCGGTAATCCTCCAACATCGCGCGCTTTGCGGCCCAATCCACGTGCTGGGCGAAACGCTCGGGGCACCCAGTGCGATCCCCGATCAGGGCCCGCCACGTATCGCGCTCCGCGGCGCCCTCGCGCCCAAACACACGATCGCCCGCGTCGCAATAGGCCTCGATCACGGCCTCGGGGGACTGTTCGGTGCCGTCGTTCATGGCGATCGCCCCGTCCCGGCTGACCCTCTGGAACGACGCCACGGGATCGCGCATGCCAAAGCTGGGGGCGGCGCCCTCGATCGCCAACGCCAGCGCGAGTTTTGCGAGTCCGACCTTGCGCTCGGTGGCCCCGACCATCATGTTCGCGTCCCCGCAGATCACATGAACGCGCATCCAACGGCGAGGGTCCGCGTGCGGCTCGTCGCGCGTGTTGAACACCGGCCGGCGGTCGAGCGTGTCGGCGCTTGCGACCTCGGTGAAGAAGTCGGCGCGCTGGCTCATCTGAAATGCGCAGGGGGCACCGCGCTCGGCGCCCACCTTGCCGGCGCCGCACAGCACCGTACGCGCCACAAGCATGGGAACGAGGGCCTCGAATACGCGGTCGTATCCAACCTCGCGCGGAACGAGGTAGTTCTCATGGGTGCCGTAGGAAGCCCCATGGCCGTCGGTGTTGTTCTTGTACAGCCGCACCGCCCGCCCGGTCCGGGCGCTGTATTCGCGCGCCGCCGCCCGCACGACCGACTCGCCCGCGTGGTCTTGAAGGGCGAGTTCGGCATCGCTCCAGCACTCGGGCGTCGCGTATTCGGGGTGGCCGTGGTCGTTGTACAGGCGGGCGCCGTTGGCCAGGATTCGGTCGGAGCGCACCTGGTCGATCGGCCCGTGGTCCCGGCCCGCATCGAATGCCGCATCGGCCGGGTCGAAGGCGAGGCGGTCGTGGGTGAAGCCGCGCAGATCGGCGCGCGGCGACTCCCAGCGGGCGTCCCAAGCACAAAGGCACTCGCCCGAATAACTCCGGACGAGCGCCTTCGCGTCTTCAACCTGGTCCTCGGCGGTCCGGCCCTCGATCAGGAGTCCGTACTCCGTTTCGATCCCGGCGAGGATCTGGTGCATCTAGCGGCGGAACACGACGAACGTGCCCGACGTGGGGAACCCGGTGGGCAAGGGGGCGCTGGTGAATGCAAAGTTGCCCCCGCGGATTCGGGTGGGCGCGGTGGCCGAGACCGAGGCGCCGCTGCTTCCGATGAACCCGTTCACGGTGCCGACCAGTTCGTTGCCGGCATCGCCATCGTCGACCTGGTCGATCGGGAACGCGCTGAAGTTGCCGCTGGTGAAGTTCACGTACCCGAAGTACATGTTCACGATCGCACCCGCGCCGTTTCGCTGCACCATCACCATGTCCTGCTCGTCGGTGTCGCCGCTGCTCGGCAGGGTGATCATCTCGAACGCACCCAGATTCAGGAACATGTCCGTGTACGTGCGCCAGATTCCCTGCAGCGAGGTGATGCGCCTAAGGTCGGGTGGGAGGATCCTGGGATCCAACTCGAGAAGCGTGTACGTCCCGAACTCGGGCGTGATCGTCGTCGGGTTGCGCCACAGGCCAGCGATGTGGCCGAGGGGCGTGAGCACCTCGAACACGTTGTCGCTGCCGACCGTGGCGCCCAGCGCGATCGAGTCGCCGGTAAAGTATGCGGCTCCTGCGGAGGCACCTGCGCCCTCGGGCGAGATCAGGTTGGGGCGCGACCCGGCTGCCATGGCCGAGAGGTCGAACCGAAGCTAGTCGCTCAAGAACCCGTTGATCCTGTTGTCCGTCGGATCGAAGTTGATGAGTTCGAACAGACCTCGATCAAATGTCAGGGCAAGGCCGTCGTGGTGGATCATCGCGTCGTCGATAAAGACCTGCACACTCGACTGGCGGCCGTCGAAGGTACGCAGGCTCAGCGCGAAGCCCTGATCGAGAATCGGCGCATTCGGATCGTTCGGGTTGTAGAACTCCACAAACGGGTTGAACGGGTCGCCGGTCTCCTCAAGGATCTTCTGGATCGTCAGCGTGTAGGTGTCGAAGAAGCGCGAGTCGTCGCCTGAGAGGGTGGCGGCGTTCAACGGAACCGAGTTGTGGGTGTAGCCGTCAAGCTTGACCCGGACCTCGGGATTGATCGTGGTTTCCACAATGGTGTCGTCGTAGATCGTCGGCGTGTAGGTGATGTACCGAAACACCGCACTTTGGGAGCCCGGGGCACGGCCCTGCCCTGAGATCCACACATTGTGGATCACCGCGGGGCGGTCCATCTTTGTGCCGTTCACGGTCGCACGCGTCAAGCCGCCGCCACCGCCGCCGCCACCGCCGCCGGGTCCGCTACTTCCGCCGCAGCCGATGATGACCACCGCGGATGTCGTCAACAGAAATGCCCACTTCCTCAAAACCAGATCACCTCGCCAGCGTATCGGCACACTCGGGTTGATGCCGCGCGTTAGTATAGCAAGTATCCACTCGCCGTTGTTACGACGTCTCTGGGGGACGGATAGTTTGCAGAACCCTGCCAACGTTGCCGGGAGGTACAATGCCCCCCACGCCATGAGACGGGACGACCTGCTTGACCTCAACGACGTCCTGCAACATCCCGGGCGCAAACTATCCGTCGAGGTGTCCACGGATTTGCCCGAAGAGGCCGAGTTGGACCTCGTGGCGCCACTGGAGGGCACGCTGGAGTGCGTGAGCACCGGCAACCTCATTCTGTTCACCGGGTCTTTCGCATCCCGCGGGGTGTTCGAGTGCGCGCGGTGCGGCGCCCCGATCGAGGTGGACCTGTCCTTCGACATGGACGAATCCTTCCCCGTCGAGGGCGTGCCGAGCAGCTACGGCTCCAACGATGTCGCGCGCGTGGTGTGCGACGAGCCCGCACCGCTGTTCGACGGAAACCAACTGATGGCGGACATGCTCTTGCGCCAAGGGCTCTTGCTCAGCCTTCCCCTCCAGCCGCTCTGCAGCTTTGGTTGGGAGGGCCCCTGCCCCACCGCGGCGGCCAAGATCGCCGCCGGCACGGCCCAGCCGGTCAACCCCGAGTGGAGCAAGCTCACGCAGCTGCTCGAAGATGAGGGGAGCTCGTGAGCCTGATCCTCGACGCCATGGGGGGGGACCACGCGCCTGGCGAAATCGTGAAGGGTGCCGTCATGGCAGCGCCAAGCATCCACCACACGATCGTGTTGGTCGGCGATCCCAAGCGGATCCAGAGGCACCTGCCGAGGCACTGCCCCCGAAACATCGAGATCCACCCTGCGAGCCAGACGATCGAGATGGACGACAAGCCGATGGAAGCCCTTCGCAAGAAGAAGGACTCATCGATGGTTGTGGGCGTGGAACTGGTCAGGCTCGGGCGCGGCCAGGCGTTCGTCACCGCGGGCAACACCGGGGCAGCAACCGCGGCGTCGATTCTCGGGTGGCGTCCAATCGACGGGATCCACCGGCCGGCGATTGCCACCACGCTGCCGGGACGCCATGGGCAGTTCCTGCTTCTGGACGCCGGCGCGAGCCCGGACGTCGATCCCAACCACCTCGTGGAGTTCGCCGTGATGGGCCTCGCCTACGCCGAGCGCGTGATGGGAAGGGTCGATCCCAAGGTGCACCTGCTCAACATCGGCGAGGAGCCGGGCAAGGGCAACGCGTTCGCCAAGCACGCGTACGAACACCTCTCGCGGTACCCGTGGTTCGCGGGGAACATCGAGGGGAAGGACATGTACTCCAAGCAGTGCGACGTGGTCGTGTGCGACGCGTTCGTGGGAAACATCGTGCTGAAGACCAGCGAGGGGGTCGCCGAGTTGGTCATGTACCTCATCAAGGAGCAACTTCTCAAGAACCCCCTGGCGCGCCTCAAATACCTGCCGCTCAGGGGCCTTCTTGCGCCGCTTAAGAAGCGCTTGGATTACGCGGAGTACGGCGGATCGCCGCTCCTGGGACTGAACGGCCTGTGCATCATCGGCCATGGGCGCAGCAACGCCAAGGCCGTGGCCAACGCCCTGCTGCAGGCGCAGAAGGCCGTGGACAACGACTTGGTGGCCACGATCCGTGCTAAGGTGCACGAGGGAGCCCCCAAGGAGAGTCCAACCCGTGTCTAGGCGCGCCGTGATCCAGGGTGTCGGCCACGCCGTGCCCGAACGAGTCTTAACGAACTTCGACATCGAGAAGCTCGTGGACACCAACGACGAGTGGATCCGTCAGCGCACGGGCATTCGCGAGAGGCGCATCTGCGGCCCCGGGGAGGCGAGCGCCTCGCTGGCCATCGCCGCGTCGAAGGAGGCTCTGGAGCGGTCGGGCATCGGGGCGGATCAGATCGATCTCGTCGTGTGCGGCACCGTCACGGGAGACACGCTCTTCCCCTCCACCGCCTGCCTCGTCCAGCACGCCGTCGGCGCCACGAACGCCGGGGCGTTCGACGTGGGCGCGGCGTGCGCGGGCTTCATCTGCTCGCTTTCAGTAGCGGGGGCCATGCTCGAGTCTGGTCAGATCGAAACGGCCCTCGTCATCGGGGTGGACACCCTGTCGCGCTACGTGGACTGGACCGACCGCTCCACGTGCATCCTGTTCGGGGACGGTGCCGGCGCCGTGTTGGTGCAGGCCACGGAGAACACCGACCGCGGCTTGATCTGCACCGTGCTGCGTTCGGACGGCGGCGGCGGACACCACATCCAACTCGAGGTCGGAGGCTCGTTGCGCCCGTTCGGCACGCCCGAGGCGGAAGGCCACCGAAAGTACGTGTTCATGAACGGCGCCGAGGTGTACCGGTTCGCGATCAACGCCATGGGGGACGCGTGCTGCAAGGTCCTGGAAACTGCGGGCATGGACACCTCGCAGATCGATCTGTTCGTCCCACACCAGGCCAACCTGCGCATCATCGAGTCCGCCGCAAAGCGCCTTGGCCTTCCCGACGAAAAGGTGCTCATCAACGTGGACCGATACGGCAACACCAGCGGTGGCTCGATTCCGCTTGCGCTCTACGAAGCCGAAGCAACCGGCCGGCTCAAGCGGGGCGACGTCGTGATGACCGTCGGCTTCGGCGCAGGCCTCGTGTGGGGCGCGAACCTGATTCGGCGGTAGGTAGCAGGTAGCAGGTAGCAGGTAGCAGGTAGCAGGTAGCAGGTAGCAGGTAG
>CAYJMZ010000137.1:0-7833 GCA_964370995.1 uncultured Fimbriimonadaceae bacterium
TGTAGCTCACGGGGGCCTTGCGGAAGCCCTCGTCGCGCGACAGCGAGCCGACCGCGGTGTTGAACGACCACTCCGCTCCGGGCTCGATCACGGCACCGTTCAGCCGATCCAGCGCGCGCCTCGCGTTGTGCACCTGGCTGGAGGTTCGGCCCTTGAGAGGCGTCGAGAACGCGGCGAGGGAAACGGAGGCCGGAGGAGCGGACACCAGCGCGCCCACCGCCCACGCCGCCCCGACGAGCGCCACCACCGCGGCCCACCTCATCGGATCACCTCGATGGGGGTGGTGCCCGAAGACCCGTTGCGGGCCGGAGCGTACATCTCGTAGGCCCGCGTGGGCAACGCCAAGCCTTGGCCGACGTTCTCCGCCTGCATCGTGTATGTCAGGCTGCTGTTCCCGCTGTCGACCGACCGGGCAAAGAACGCGACTCGGTCATCGTACACGTCGCGGTGAGCGTACCAATCGTGCCAATCCCAGCGTTCGACCCACCCTCGGTCCACGACGTGGAATCCGCTGGGGATCGGGTCCTCGATGAGCACGTACTCACGCGCCTCCGACGAGCGCAGGATGAGCTCGACATGCACCGTCTGGCCCTTGCGGACGCGCGACACCGGGCGCTGCGAGGGCACGAGCCGGAGCGTCCCGTCCTCCATGCGCCGCGACTCGAGCAGGTAATACCGCCTCTCGACCCTCAGGCCGCTGCCGTTGACAACCTCCCCCAGGGTCGGGAACGCCACCGTCTGCCGCGAGTCGAGGGTGTAGTACAGCCTTCCTCCGCCCCGCCGCGCGATCTTGAGCGTGTTGCGCCCCTCGCGCAGTGCCGAGAGCGGGATCTCGATGCGCGCGTCGGGGTGCGCGGCGCCCGGGTCGAGCGGCACCGTGTGGAGCAATGCGCCGTTGAGCCTCACTTCGGCGGCGCCTTTGGCCGCGAGTTCGCCCGTGGTGGGCAGGTAGCGCGCCAGCGCCAGAAGGATCGACGCGGTGTCGCGCGTGCTGTCCCACCCGTCGCCCTGTCGTTCGGCGAGCAGGCCGCGGGCGATCTTCGGCAGCAGGGGATGGCCCGGACGTGCCTCTGCGAGCGCTTCGAACGCGCGGGCAGTCGTCTCGTGTCCGTACCCGTCTTCCCGCCACGTCGCGAACGTCCCCCGGTCGCGCGCCAGACTCACCAACCGGTCGACCATCCGCTGTTCCAACGCTTGGTCGCCCAGGGCGTGCGCGATCTGCACGGCGCACGCGCACTCGAGCGGCGAGGTGTCGCCTGGCAACACGTTCGGCAAATTGCCCGCAACGAACGCGCCCTCGCCGTGCAGGGTCAGTGCGCGCAGCAGTGCGAGCCGTTGCCCGGCGGTCCACTTGAACTCCTTGCTGAGCACGCTCGACTTCACCCATTCGACCCCGCGCTTCGCGAGGTGGTTGGGGTACCCGGCGTCCCGGGCCCGAGCCAGGCCTTCGAGCACCAGGGCGGTCATTCCCGGGTCGGGGTCGTCGTACTCCCACCAACCCCAGCCCCCACCTTGCAGCTGCATGGTTTCGAGCCGCGCCAGGGAGTCCGCCGCGATTTGGGGGACCTGGTTGGCGCGCGCGGGCAGCGGCAGACCGAGCTGCCTTGCCACGCCGACCACCACCACCGCAGGCAGGAAACGGCTCATGGTCTGCTCGACGCACCCGTACGGGTATTCGATCAGCCCATCGAGGCCCGCGAGCAGCGTCCCGGCCAGCGTGGGCGACAGCGTGAGCACCACCCGCCCCGTGTTGGCGTCGGCACCCGGCCTGCGCACCAAGGCGAGTTCGGCGGACCCGTCCACCGTGCCCGCATCGAGATCGTCGACGATGCGACCCAGGGCGCGGACGGGCACGCGGAGCTGCATCCCGTCCGAGGCGCCGCCGTCGATCCAAGCCTTGACCACGACCTTTGCCTCGCCCGTGCGAGAGGCGGACGCCAACCACGAAACCGTCTGCTGTTCCCCCTGCTTGACGTCGAAGGTCTGCGAGACGGGGCCGTCGAGAGGCAGCGAACCGCCGTCGATGCCCACGTGCACCGAGGCGTCCGCCCCCGTGTCGTTGGTGACCACCGCGGACAACGTGCGCTGGTCGCCACGAACCATGAAGGCGGGCCCCGCAAGGCGCACCATCAGGGGCTTGCGCGCCCGGATCTTCGTGGAGGCCATGCCCACCGCGGTGCCGTCCGTCGCCCCCACAACGGTTGCACGCCATTGCGTGATGTTGTCCGGCAACGCCACGGTGACGATGGCCGTGCCGGTGGCGTCCGTTTGGACGTTCGGGTTCCAGTACGCGGTGTCCAGGAAGCGGGTGCGCACCTTGAGGTCCTTCGGCGCCTTGTCGCCCCCGTCCAGGTACACCTCGGGGAAGGAGTAGGCGGTGGACACGCCGTTGCTGCGCCGCGGATAGAAGTCTCCGGCGATGTCGGTGTCGTCCTCGGCGATCGCGTAGATTGCCTCGTCCACGACCCCGAGAGACAAGTCTGCCCGTGCGGGCCGTCCGCGGTCGTCGGTCGTATTAATAGTGTACGTCACACTATCGCCGGGTCCGACGACGGCCCGGTCGGCCGCCACCTTGATCGTGAGCTCCCGGGCTGGTGCGGCCACGGACAGGCGGCGCGAGGCGTCCATGAACCGCTTGTTGCGCACGTACGCGACAGTCACGAACGCGTTTGGCGCGTAGAGTTGCGCTACGGGTAGGGACACCACCGCGGAACCGTGGGGCAACGGCACCACGCGCGCGTCGTACACGCGGTCGCCCTCGACGGTCAGCAGCGCGCTGCCACCCGGCTCGCTCGTTCGGAGGAGCACCTTCGCGGTGTCGCCGACCCGGTACGTGCGCTTGTCAAGGGTGAGCGTCACGTTGCCCGCTGGCCTGGGACGCGCATCGGTCGCCGCCTCGCCGTCCACCCACACATATTGGGACGCGGAGATTTCGGTGCCGCGCGTATCGGTGCCGAGCACGCGCAGCACCGTGCTGCCGGCCCGGGTGGGGGCGAACACAAACGTTGCGCGCCCGTTGGCACCGGTGGTCAGACTGTGCCGGGAGTCCTCCACGAACCGCACATCGCCGTGCTCGTACAGCTCGTGACCGACCAGCACCCGCAAGGGAAGATTGGCCACCCCCGCCTGCTGTGGCGTGTGGTCGTGCGCCACGATGGTCGCCTCGACCGACTCGCCCGTTGCCAGCACGTAGCGCCCGCAGTCGACCCCCAGCGCGAAGGTGCCACGAACCACCTTGACCTCGCCCGAGCCGTCGAAGTACTCGCCGCCGGGGTCCTCCACGTACGCCGAGACCGTGTACATGTCGTCGGTGTCGTAAGGCGAGGCGTCCTGGGGCCGTCGCGTCTCGAACGACACGATCGCCTCGCCCCGGGCGTCGGTGGTGACGTCGACGTCTCCGGCATTCTCGCCGGAACCGCTGTAGCCGCTTTCCGAATCATCGGCTTCATCCTGGTCGATGGGCGCGTAATCCCAATACGGCGCCCGATAGATCGACCCACTGACCTTGGCGCCCGCAACCGGACCGCCGTGGAAGTACGTGCACTTGACACGGACTTGGGCGCGATCTCCACGGATATAGAAAGGTTTTTCTGGCTCAACGGACACAGAGAACGTCGGCTTCCGGTACGCGGACACCGTCACGTAGTGGTTGTCCGACGCACCCCCGATCTTCACCTCGAGTTTCAGGGCACCGGGAGCGGACTCGGCGTTGATGGGCACCGAGCCGTGGAACGTGCCGTGCGCGTCGACCGGGACGGTCAATGTGTTCATGAAGCCGCCACTTGTGTTATACAAATCGATGGTGGCCTGCGTGGGGGGAAGCAGGGCGTACTCCGAGCCCGCGAGTCTGCGGACGACCCCTTTGAACTGCACGGTGTCGCCGGGGCGGTAGATCGGGCGGTCCGTGTACACGAACGTGCGCAGGGAGGAATCCTCCGAGCCGTAGTTGTACGTGCCCACCACCGCGCGGGATGTGCCGTGGACGGCCAAGAACGCCTGGGACTCGGGCGACTTCGGCAGCACGAGGCGCGCGATGCCGTTCGCGTTGGTGGTCCCTGACGCGCCGCTCCCACCGGGGGCAATCTGGCGCACGAGAACGCCGGCGACGGGCGCACCGGTGAGGATGTCGGACGCGAAGCACAGGGCCTCGCCGGGGGCGGTCTTGACCACGAGGGACAGCCGGGTGATGTTGAGGAACGTCGCGCTGTGGGCCGCGCCCGCCGAGCAGCGCACGAAGTACAGGCCTTCGGGGAGTTTGTTCATCTGCACGTGCTCGACAAACACTCCCTCGCCGTCGCGCCGCGTGATCTTGTGGTCGTAGGCGGCGACGCGGGTGCCCATCGACGCGAGGGGGTCGGGCTGGTTTTGCCCGGGATAGGCGATCGCGTTGATTGCGGAGCTGATGCCGCCCTTGCGGGCCACCCAATCGCTATCCAGCGAGAACACCTCCACGTGCAACGCATCGGGCTCGATGAACCCGTGCGCCTCGAACTGCGCCTGCTCGTTGGGGGTGAACACGCGCTGGCTGGTGTAAAGGTCGATGTGCGGCTCGTGCGGCTGGAGGTCTACCTGCAACGTCGTGGGTTTGCCTTCGGCGATGGTCACGAGCGTGTCTGCCAGGCTGTGCGCCTTGGCGTAGGCCTGCATCTGGTACTCGCCGGCGGGCATGTTGCGGATCGTAAAGGAACCATCGGCCTTCGTGGTGGCGCTGCGGATGCGCACGTATTCGGCGTTGAGCACGGGTGTGAGCATCACCGTGGCGCCGGCGAGCGGCCGGCCGTTCTCAGACATCGTGACCAGCCCCTGCACTCCGCCGAGGGGCACCTCCTCGGTCACGCCCTGGGCCAGCAGCACCAGGCAGAACGCGACCACCACAACCAGACTCCACGCGCGGCCCGGCCTCACGACGCGACCTCCTCAGGGCCCTGCGCCCGCCCGAGGGACACCGTTGTCCACGCCAGGGCCGCCCCGATCACCACAAACCAGCCCAGCAGGGCGAGCTTGTCGTCGCGGGTTAGGTCGAGCCAAGGGCGTAGCCACCCGAACGCGAGCACCAGCGTCGCCCATCCCTGAAGGGCGAGCACCAGCACCGCCGGCGAGCGCGACCCCCGCATTCCCGACACGAACACGGCGAGGCCGAGCCCAATGAGCCCGCCAACCACGCCCTTCGAGCCCAGGAACACCGCACCGGCTACGATGGCTGCGATCAGCGCAACCGCGCTCAGCGTCACCGCCGCGGCGCGCGCCGGGGATTGTTCTGCGCCCTTGGGACGCCAGGCGGCAATCGCCATGCACCCGAGGATGCCGAGCAGGATGCCGACGATCGCGTAGTGCTGGCCGATGTCGAACGCGCGCGACACGTCGGTGTGGGTCTCCCGGAACACGCGGTATCCCACCAACGCCAGCGCGGGGCCGATGCTCAGCAGCGCGCGCGTGTTGCCCGCAATCACGAGCACCGACGCGGCCGAGAGCGTGGAAAGCGCCATGCCGTACCCGCGCAGCGCGGAGAACGCCAGCGTTGCCAGGGCCACCGAAACGACGGCCCCGAGGGCGAACCGCACCTCCCCCGCGTCCTCTTCGCGCTCCTCCGAGACGGCCCAGTGCACCACCCACCCGGCAGCGGCGCCGAGCATGATCAGCGTGGCGGCCGTGCCCATGTACAGGTATCGGTGGCCCAAAACCCAGCCGCCCGCGATCATCAGCAGCGTCGCGCCGACCACCCCCGCGCCTGCTGCCAAGGCTCCCCGCTGCGTACCGACCCAACGCGTCGCGACCGTGGCGATCAGCGCGCCGAGTGCCGCGACCACCGCGACCGCCGTGCCGGCCTGCGAGGAGTGCCCTCCCACCGCGGTGTCGCCGAGCATGTTCGCGCTCGCAGCCAGGGCCGCGCAACAGGCCGCACCGCTCGCGTAGGCGCCCGACCCGAGAATCCAGGCCGCCGCGGCAGCCCCGACGACCAACCCCATTTGCGACGGCCCGACCGCGGCGGTGCTACCGAGGGCCGTCAGGGCGATGCCCGATGCGGCCAAGGCGACGGGCCCTGCATGAAGGGTCCCCCCTCCGCGCACGGCCTCGAGCACGTGTGCCGCCGCCGCGACCGCGCACCCGAGGGCCACGCCGATCCCCGCTGCCGTCGCTCCTGCCAACATGCCTTCGGAGCGCCATCCAACCACCGCGAGGACGGCCCCGAAGCAGGCGACGGCGATCCACGCGGGGCGCTCTTTTGCGAGCGAGCGCCAAAGGTCGGTGGGGGCGTTTCCACCGGGTTTGCTGCCGACGCCGTGCGGGGTGAGCGCGGCGGCGGCGGCGGTGGCGAGGGCGGCGACGGGAAGCAATAGGCTCATGGTTTTCTGCACGGTGCGAGGGGTCAACTCAAGGACGCTTGGATGGGGGAACCGTTGTCACGATTCTAGTGCGATTGAGTGGGCAGAACAAGGGCCGCGTGGCAAAATACTTCCCATGGCCCATCTATTCTCGTTAGGCGACGTCGACCCGGCCGCGCTGCAGTCGAAAACCGTGGCCGTGATCGGGTACGGCAACCAGGGTCACGCCCACGCCCTGAACCTGCGCGACAGCGGGGTGCGGGTGCTCGTGGGCGCGCGAGAGGGGGCGGGTGCGGCCGCGGCGCGGGCGGCGGGTTTTGACACGCTGGCCATCGCGGAAGCCGCCGCGCAGGCCGACGTGGCGATGATCTGCACGCCCGATGTGCCCATGCGTGGGATCTTCGAGGGCGAGGTGGCCCCGGGTCTTGTTCCGGGAAACGCCGTGCTGTTCGCGCACGGCTTCAACGTGCGGTACGGGCTGATCGAGGTGCCCGAAGGGGTGGATGTGGGCCTCGTGTCCCCCAAAGGCCCCGGCGCCTGGCTACGCCGCGAATACCTGGCAGGGGCTGGGTTGGCGGCGTTGGTGGCGGTCGAGCGGGACGCGACGGGCAACGCGTGGCCGCTGGTGCTGGCGTACGCCGCAGGCATCGGCTCCGCCCGGGTGCTGATGATGCGCACGACCTTTGCGGAGGAGACCGAAACGGACCTCTTCGGCGAGCAAGCCGTGCTGTGCGGCGGGATTCCAGCCCTGCTCAAAGCGGCCTACGACACGCTGGTGGAGGCCGGCTATCAACCCGAAGCCGCGTACTTCGAGTGCGTGCACGAGGCCAAGCTCATCACCGACCTCATGTACGAGCGCGGCCTATCCGGCATGCGCGCCGCGATCAGCGACACCGCCGAATGGGGCGGATTCGAAGCGGAGAAGACCATCGTAGGGGACGACACGCGGCAAGGGATGCGCGCCCTCCTCGCCGCCATCCAAGACGGATCCTTCGCGAAGAATTGGATCGAAGAAGACGCCGCCGGCCGCCCTCGCCTCGCCCGCTACCGGCAGGCCGAAGCCGCCCACCCGTCGGAGGCCGTGGGAAGGCAGCTGCGAAAGCGCATGTTCTGATCTGGTGGTGCGGTTTGGGAGTGCCCTAGTGGCGGGGGGGGGCCGCCCCCCCGGACACACACACCCCCCGAGGACCGGGGGGCGCGCCCCCCCCCCACACTAAGGCCCAAACCAGCGCGAGTTTCGATCTCCATGCAACAGGCTCCTCGCTTGCGCTTTGCACCGCCGAACTCGTTCGGTAGCACCCTTAAACCAACGAACGGCAATGCGCCATTCCATCCACTCATGCGGTGAGGCTTTCCGACCCTACGAGCGTGGCGCCTGGGTCCTGCGCTAGCCGAATACTCGGATCGGTCCGTACCGAGCGAGTACCAATTCAGGCTCACTCCCGAGATGCGGGCCGGCATCGAACGCGGGCTCGCTCAAGCCGACGCCGGGCAGCTTGTCGGGCTCGAC
>CAYJMZ010000138.1:0-7804 GCA_964370995.1 uncultured Fimbriimonadaceae bacterium
CGCGAGTTCCGTGCCGTCCTCGATCGTGGCCTCTTCGATGCGCTCGAAGTCGTCGCGCAGCACGAACGTGCCGTTGGACGACCCCAGATCGTGCAGTGACCACACGCCGTCGTTGCACTCGATCCGCGCGTGTTTTCGTGACACGTACACGGCCTCGTCGATCGTGCCAAGGTCCACATCGATGGGCCCCAGCGCTGGATCGAAGCGGCCGAGCACCGCGGGCGGCGCGATCGGGAACGAGATGTCCGTCTCGGCCCCTGCGCGTTTGAGCACGAGGCGCGGTTGCGCGAGCTCCTCCAACGGCTCTTCCTCGGGCGCCGCCACCTCGGTCTCGGCGTCGACCATGGGCTCTTCGCCCTCATCCATCGGTTCGTTGTCGTCAACCATCGATTCGTCTCCCTGAGAGCCATCCGCCGACCGTCAGCACGACGGCCGATACCGCCAACCCGGGCCCCAAGGTGCCGAGGTTGAACGACCTTCCCATCCAAACGACGTCCATGTACAGGTTGTCGGTTCTTATACCGTATCCGAGAAGCGCCACGGAAGTCCCGAATGCGGCAATCATTGAAGCGCCGACCCAGCGCGGGCCCGCCTTAAGGGAAAGCAGTCCGTAACTCGCCGAAATCGGCACGAGCAATGCGCCCACGATCGCGCCGCCCCACATGTACCACAACACCACCACCGACTTGATCTGAACCGCGAGCACGATCGCGATCACCGTGGCGAGCACCATCCCGACGCGCGTCCACCGCTTGGCGTCCGCATCGGACCCTCCCCTCAAACGCACGATCACGTCTCGCCCGAGGGTCGCACCGGCCACAAGCGTGTACCCCACCATGGCCGACACGATGGTGCCGACCATGCCGCACACAAAGATCCCTTTGAGCCCGGCAGGCAACACCGCCTCGCCAAGCGCGGGGAAAACCTCGAGGCCGCTCGTCGGCAGGGGGTCGAGCAGCGCCATCGCGTACAGTCCCGTCGTGATCGACAGCACATCGAACACAAACCACAGCATCACGGAAACCAGCACTCCAGAACGCCCCACGCGCGGGGTCGCCGCACTCGCCACGCGCTGGTGGAATCCGGGATCAACCAGCGTCCATGCCCCGAGAATGAAGAAGCTGAGCACGTAGGGCACGCCCTTGCCGCCGTCCCATCGAAGCAGGGGATCCTTCAACCGCCCCAGGGTCTCCACAGGGGGGTAGGTTGCCAAGCAGTACGCCGCGATCGTCGCGAATCCGATGTACATCAGGGCAAACGCCAGGAGGGAGGCGCGCACATCGGCAAGCAGTCCGCCCCTGTACAGGAACAGCGTGCCGACCGCGGCTCCGACCACGATGGCGGTCGGCAGCCCCCACCCCATCGTCGAGCGCACGAGGGTGCCGAGCATCAGCACGTGGGCCGAGGGAACGGCGAGCAGGAACACGAGCACAGCCCCCACGAGGGCCACCCCGCGACCGAACCGGTGCTCCAGCCGCTCGGGAAGGCTGAGCTGCTCGGCGCCGCGCACCCGCTCAGCAAAACGTGTGGCATACACCAATGCGAACACGTAGTACGGGACACCAAGCAGCACCCACGTGCCGACCCCGTAATACATCACCGACTCGCCGATGCCGAGAATGCCCCCGTACCACGTGCTGACCAGGGTGGCCACGAAGAACGGCAAGGTCAGGCCGCGCCCGGCCGCCAGGAACTGGAGCATCGAATGGTCGCGCAGCCGTGCCGAGAAGCCCAGGGCCAGAAGCGCGGCCACGAACACCCCGACCACCGCGGCGTCGAGGGGCCCCAGGTGGAGCGTGGTCACCACCATGGCACCTCGTCGTCGGGGTACTCCACCTGCAGCAGCGCCGCCCCGGACGCGACCCGAGCGATCACCTCCTCGCCCAGGGACTCGTTCGAAACGCTCCACAGGCCCCCGTGGCCCAACTCGGCGTGTTCAAGGGGCCAGCGCACACCCGAGAGGCTCGCGACGCACGATCCGCCGAGGGGCAGCAGCGACACGGTGCGCCCCGCGCGGCTTGGCACGCGGACTTCCCGCCCCCCGCGCAGCACCCATCCCAAAGACCCGTAGATCGCCACGCGGATCGACAGCGGCGAGCGCGCGATGCTCAGCAGCGACGCCAGCGTGTGGTCGAAACGGTCCCCCTCCAAACCCACGACCGTCGCCGCGGACCACCCCTCCGACTCGAGGTGCGCGAGGAGCTTGTCGCAGTCCGAGCGGTGGGGGTCCTCGTCGCGGAGGACCGTCGCGCCGCACACAAGCGCCCGATCGCTCGCCGAGTCCATGTCCCCGACGATCACGTGGGGCACCGCTCCGGCGTCCAGAAGGCGGTCCGCACCCCCATCGGCCGCGACGATCCGCTGTGCCGAGGCAGCCCAGCGAGCCAGCGCGGGAGGGGACCCCAACGCCCCAGCCAGCACCCCAAGGACACGTTTCGGCACCGCCCATTGTAGCGTGCCCACCCTTCAAATCAACCCGGTTTCGTTTCCAGGTATTTTTACGGGGATTCTCAGGTTCCGCAGGCTCAAAAGTGGGGCTTGCTGTTTTTGGCGGCCTATGTAAATATGACAGGACTTTCCCATCGGGAAGGGCCTCCGCCCAGCGGCTTGAAATCCGATCAAGTTTGGTTTCGCCGCAGAGGTTGGCCCTGTATCTCTTGGGGTTTTTGTTTGCCATGAGTGACCAATTCTCGTTCGACGACGACCCTCCCACGGTGCGACTGAAATCGGCGTGGGGCCGCGTGTTGCGACGCCTGGAAGCCGAGGTGCCACCCACGTGGTTCTCGCGGTTTATCAAGCCGCTGACGCCCCACCGCTTTGAGGACCATAGGGTCGTGATCCTCGCCCCGGGCAACTTCGTGCACGACTGGGTGCGCAGCAAGTACCACTGCACCATGCAGCAGATGCTGTCCGACGAACTGGGCGAAGCGATCGAGCTCGAACTCGTCACCGAAGCGCGCGGGAGGCCCACGGACGTGGCGCCACCCACCCCCCCGCGGCCGACTCCCCAACCGCTGTTCACGCCGTGCGAGCGCTTCCGCTTCGACACGTTCGTCGTGGGCCAGAGCAACCGCATGGCCCACGCAGGCTCCGTCGCGGTGGCGGACCAGCCGGGCCACGCGTTCAACCCGCTGTTCATCTACGGGGGATCTGGACTTGGCAAGACGCACCTCCTGCACGCGATCGCGCAGAAGATCCTCGCTCGGGATCCCGCCTACAGGATGGTGTACATCACCGCACAGC
The DNA here is from genome assembly GCA_964370995.1 of uncultured Fimbriimonadaceae bacterium. GTDB lineage: Bacteria > Armatimonadota > Fimbriimonadia > Fimbriimonadales > Fimbriimonadaceae > JAMLGR01. The sequence goes on from CAYJMZ010000138.1 coordinate 3,244, forward strand.
AATTCGCGGAGGAGTTCATCGAGGCGCTCAAAGGTGGGCGCATCGAGCAATTCCGGCGCGCGCAGCGCAGCGTGCAGATGTGGCTCGTGGACGACATCCAGTTCATCGCCGGAAAGGACAAGACGATGGAGGAGGTGTTCCACACGTTCAACCACCTCCACGGACAGGGCAAGCAGATCGTGTTGGCCTCCGATCGGCCCCCTCGCGATTTGCACCTGATGGACGAGCGCCTGCGCTCGCGCTTCGAGGCCGGACTGGTCGCGGACATTCAGTCGCCCGACACCGAAACGCGCTCCGCGATCCTGCTGAGCAAGGCCAAGGACGACGGGATCGACCTCCCCACCTCCATCGCGATGTACCTCGCCGAGCAGGTGCCCGGCAACATCCGCGTGCTCGAGGGGTGTCTCGTGCGCTTCTCCGCCGAGGCGAGCATCGACGACGCGTCGCTGACCATCGAGCGCGCCGAACACCTCGTCGAGCGGTACTACCGCCAGACCTCGCGCCGTCCCTCGGCGTCCGAGATCTTCAGCATGGTCGCCGCGCGCACCGCCGTGCCCGTTGAGTCGATCCGCTCGCGCAGCCGCAAGGCCCCGATCGTGCGGGCGCGCCAAATGGTGGTGTATCTCATGCGCGAAATCCTCGGCGACAGCTGGACGTCCATCGGCGACGAGTTCGACATGGACCACACGTCGATGATGTACGCGTACCAGAAGTTGGCCGCGGACATGAGCCAGGACGCCGAGCTGCGCGACCGCGTGCTGGACGCCAAGCGCAACCTGTACCCGGAAGACTGACATGAAGCTGGCCCAGGCGACTTGGCGCGACGTGGAGGCGTTCGACCGCTCGGCGGTGGTCGTGGTGCCCACGGGCTCGAACGAGCAGCACGGCCCGCACCTGCCGCTCGCCACCGACGCGATCTTGGCGACAGCGGTCGCAGAGGCCGTCGAGAGCCTGCTCCCCGCCAAGGTCGTGCTCACCCCGACCCTGTGGCTGGGCGCGTCCGGCCACCACATGGCGTTCCCGGGGACCATCACCGCGAGCTTCGACGCGTACGACGCCGCCCTGCGCAGCGTGGTGGACTCGATGCTGGCGCACGGGTTCACCAAGTTCTTCGTGCTCAACGGCCACGGCGGCAACAACGCGCCCAACGCAGTGGCCCTGCGCAAGCTCAAGGCCGAGCACCCCGCCGCAACCTTCGCACACGCGGGCTACTACGAACTGGTCGAAGCCGAGACCGCGCAAATCCTCACGGGGCCTTACAAGGAAATGCACCATGCCTGCGAGGCCGAGGCGAGCCTGATGCTGCACGTGAGGCCCGAATGGGTGCGCACCGACAAGCTCCGCGACGACGGCCTGCGAAGCGATCCTCCCGTCACCACCCCGATCCACCACTTCGACCAATGCACCGAGGAGGGCTCGTTTGGGTACGCGACGCTCGCCACGGCCGACAAGGGTCGCAGGATCTTCGACGCTGCGGTGGCCGCCGTCGCGCGCGAGGTCGAAACCCTGTGCGACGGGTACGTGCTGGTCGGCAACGAACGCCCTTAGGCCCCCCGTTGCGGTAACGTCGGTGGATGAAGTGGATCCACGCCCCGATCGTTCTCCTTGCATTGGCCGCAACGTGCGCGGGTTCGGCCCAGCAGGCTGCGAACGAGGTGCCCAAACGAGGTTGGGGCATCACCGCGGGGGTGTTCCTCCCGACAGACCAAACCCTGCGGGACGCGTTCGGAAGCACGTGGGCGTCCTTCGGCATCCAACCCCTGAGTTTTGGCGGAAAGCCGCGAGATTGGCGGATCAGCGGGGGGGTCAACGTGCTGACCGCGGGCCGCAACGGCAACCGGGTGCTCGCCATCCCGGCCACGCTGGGGGTCACCAAGGAGTTTCGGGGCGGCGGCGACAGCGTGCCCTTCGTGGCGATCGCCGGCGGGCCCGCGTACTACGACTACGCGATCGGGGGCGTGTCGGCCAAGCGCGTCGGCTGGAATGCCAACGTGCGGACTGGCGTCACGTTCAGCTCGCGCCTCCAACTTCAGGCGCGCTACGACTTCTACACGCCCACCGACGGTCTCCGGTTCGACGGGCTCACCCTGAGTGTCGCCTACCAGGCTCTGCGCTTCTGATATGGCGCGCGCGACCGAACACGATACGGCGGACGCGGAAGAGCGCGCCGTGCTGGTGTACATCAACCAGGACGAGAGCGAGGACGCGTACATCGAAGCCGAAATGGAGGGGCTCTGCGAGGCCGCCGCGATTGAGCCCATCGCGAGTCTGCGGCAGCGCATCGACAAGCCGCACCGCGCGACCTACATCGGCAAAGGCAAGGTCGAAGAGGTCGCCGCCCTCGTCGCGGAGACCGGCGCCACGCTGGTTCTGTTCGATGGCGACCTCAGGGGCAACCAACACCGCAACTTGATGGAGGCCGCCGCGGTGAAGGTGATCGACCGGACACAGCTGATCCTCGACATCTTCGCGCGGCGCGCCAAATCCCGTGAGGGCATGCTCCAGGTCGAGTTGGCCCAGCTCACCTACATGCTGCCGAAATTGATGTCCGTGTACACCAAGTTCGAACGCCAAAAGGGCGGCATCGGCCTGCGCGGCCCGGGCGAAACCAAGCTCGAAGCGGACAAGCGGATCGTGCAGGACCGCATCGTGCGCCTCGCGGGGGAGATCGAAGACGTCAAGCAGCACCGCGAGCAGCAGCGCGCCAGCCGACGCAAGCACCCGTTCCCGTTCGCGTCCATCGTCGGATACACCAGCGCCGGCAAATCCACGCTGATGAACCGCCTCACGCAGACCGATCTTCTCGCCGACGCGATGCCGTTCGCCACCCTCGATCCCACCACGCGCAAACTCGACCTCCCCAGCGGGTACAGCGTGTTCATCACCGACACCGTGGGCTTCATCCGCAAACTGCCCACGCAGCTCGTCGCGGCGTTCCGATCCACGCTGGAAGAGGTCGTGGACGCCGATTTTGTGCTGCATGTGATCGATGTGGCGCAGCCGATGTGGGAGCTGCAGCGCGACGCGGTACTTGAAACGCTGGCCAGCCTCGGAGCCGCGGACAAACCCACCGTCACCGTGTTCAACAAGATCGACGCAGCCCCCCTCTTCATGGCGCGCGACCTCGTGGAGCAGTGGCCCGGCAGCGTGGCGATCAGCGCCAAGACCGGCGCGGGAATCGACCGCCTGCTTGTGGCGATTGAAGCCCAGGTGCGCGCGACCCTCGCACCCGTGCACGCGTTGCTGCCGTACTCGCAATCGGCGCTGGTGCAGATGTGCTACGACCTCGGACGCGTGCGGAACGTGGAGTACGAGGCCGAGGGGATTCGGATCGAGGCGGATCTGGCGGAGGAGATGCGGGCGCGGCTCAAACCCTACGAGATCCTCCCATGACCTTCGCGCAGTGGACCCGTGCCGCGACCTTGCGCATTCGCGGGGCCGGCTTCGAAGATGCGCCCATCGAGGCCGAGCTGCTGCTGGGACACGCCCTGGGGCTTTCCCGCAGCGCGATCCTCGCACACGCCTTGGACCCCCTTGGCGATCCCGGTGTCGCCGACGCACTGCTGGCGCGCCGCGTGGCGGGAGAGCCCCTCGCCTACATCCTGGGGCACCGCGAATTCTATGGGCGCGAATTCCTCGTGGGCCCCGGTGTGCTGGTTCCGCGCCAGGAGACCGAGGTGCTGGTGATGACGGCCCTGAACGCGCTCGCGCAAGGGGCCCGCGTGCTGGACCTGGGCACCGGCTCCGGGTGCATCGCCGCCGCGCTCGCCTTGGAGCGAAGGGATCTGCGCGTGACCGCCGTGGATCGCTCGCCTGAGGCCCTGACCATCGCTAAGGCCAACGCGCGTGCCTTGCGGGCCAAAGTTCGCTTCGTGCTCGGCGACGCGTGCTCGGCGTTCTGCACGGGCACCTTCGATGCGGTCGTCACCAATCCCCCCTATGTAGGCCACGACGACCCGCTCCCCCGCGACGTCCTCGAGTGGGAACCGCCCGAAGCGCTGTTTGCGGGTCCCGACGGCCTCGACTTCTACCGCCGCCTGGCCGCGGAGGTCCCCCGCGTGCTGCGCGCCGGAGGGTGCCTGCTGGGCGAGGTGGGCGACGATCAGGCCCCCGCGGTGCTGGAGCTGTTCATGGATGCGGGATGGGCGGCCGGGGAGCCGGTTCGGGATTTGGGCGGGGTCGAGCGGGTGGTGATGGCCTGGCCGGGTGGTTTGGTGGTTTGATGGTTTGATGGTTTGTGGTTTGTGGGTTGTGGGGCGGAGTCGGTGTGACGGGCCGGTCCTTTCCGGATCCCAACCACCAACCACCAACCACCAACCACCAACCACCAACCACCAACCACCAACCCGGACCCCTCACCCCCTGCCCCCTCTCCCCCAGAGGTGCGAGGGGGTTCAGAGGCACCGACCTCAGCCCCACAAACCACAAACCACCAACCACCAAACCACCAACAATCCCCCCGGATGCCATAATCGACCCGAGATGGACATCGTGGTGCCCCAGGAGTTTCTGTCGCTCTACATCGTGGACGAGGCACATCCCATCGTCAAGATTCCGGACC
>CAYJMZ010000139.1:0-748 GCA_964370995.1 uncultured Fimbriimonadaceae bacterium
AGGTCACCGCGTCCGGCTTGTCCTCCAAGAGCAGCCGTACGTCCCAGTCTTCGCGCGCACCCGCGGCGTCGACGTGCTGGATCACCGTCGGACGCACCGCCTGCTTCCGGGCGCGCTCACGGGCCTCGAAGGGCACCGACCGCGGCAAACCCGTGTCGGGATACAGCGGCGGCGTGTAGAACCACGGGTCGCTCGGCACGCCCACGGACGTGAGGCTGCCCTTCTTGGCCTCCGCAAGAAGTTCGCGCGCGGCGGCATCGCGGGGGTCCTCCCCCATCATCCACGCGGTCATCGTCGCCGAGCCGTAGGCCCCTCCGCCGTCGAGGCCTCCCACCCCCACGATGCCAAGGGCCACGAGCGCCATCCTCCACCCCCGCCGCGTGTGCGCCCATCCCAAGAGGCAGCCAAAGCCCACCGCAAGCACGACCATCAACGGGAACGTGTAGCGCATGAACATCACCTCGGCCCGCCCGATCAGCACGTAATAGGGCACGGCAAACGCCAGCAGCACCAGCGCACCCTGTTGACGTCGCCAAGCGCCTCCCACCAGGCCGGCCACGCCCAGAAGGGTCAGCAGCGCGCCCATGCCGATAAACAGGTTCACAACGTGCGTGATGAACCCGGAAGGATAGGCGAGGAACACCAGCCCATGCCCCGAGCCGGTGTGCAGCATCTCGTAGCGCAGGTCTTTGAGGAAATTGACGAAGTTCAGGACCGCGCCCGGGGTGGCCTCGACGAACGCGACCAG
>CAYJMZ010000139.1:758-7751 GCA_964370995.1 uncultured Fimbriimonadaceae bacterium
CCCCGCCCGACGCGCCAGGGCCAGCGCGGCGAAAAGCGCGAGCAGCGCGAGGATGCCCGTGTACTTCGTTCCCGCGGACAGCCCGGCCAGCACGCCGCTCAGAACCACCAGGCGGCTGTCCGACAGGCGGCGCTCCGCCTCGGGCACAAGCAGCTCCAACGCGAAAAACAGCGCGCCCGCCAGCAGGAACGTCGCCATCACGTCCACGGTCTGAAACCGCGAATGCACCACGTGCCCCGGCGCCACCGCCAGCACCGCGGCCCCGAGCGCCGCGCCGAACAGGTTGGTGCGCCGCCGCAGAATCAAGAACACGAGCAGCACGGTGCCCGCCCCGCAAAGGGCGCTCAGCACCCTCCCCGCCAGGTGTGCCCGCCCGATCGCGAGCCAGGGCGATTCGCCTTCGGCACCTCGGAAGTACGCGCCGACCACGCTCGACGCCACGTTGAGGGTCGTCAGGTAAAGCGTTCCGTAGTTGTAGAACCCGGGGTCGAACTTGAGCTTGGCAGGCTCGATCTGCTGCGAGTACGTCCAGATCACGAACTCGTCGGGGTGGTAGCTCTGGTTGTGCAGTGCGTTGGGCAGCCCCCAACCGATTCCAAGCAGGCGCAAGGCAAGCGCGAACAGGAACAGGCCGGCCGCGAGCCGACCGCCCCAGGAGCTAGACGGTGTGAGCGACTCTGGCTGGGATGCCACGGGTGGATCTTACTACGTCGAGCAAAGCCTCCACCACCTTCGGATCAAAGGCCTCGCCGGACCGCTCGACAAGCTCTTGGCGCGCCAGCACCGATCCCGCATGCCGCTCGATCCACACGTACTCCGTCACCGCCCGCAGGATGCGCGCGTTGAGCGGGATATCGGTGCGCGACGGCACGAAACGACCCCAAACGGCCTCAAAGTCGTGGTGGTGCCACCGGACCGCGCCCGCCAGGTGTTGGAGCGATGGGACGAGTTCGAGCATCGCGGCACTCACTTCGGCGTGCCGGTCGTACGTGGTCCGGTCGGCCTCGGTCCACTCCCAACGAGGCTTTGAATTGAGGAGTTGGTAGGGGATCGCGCAAAGCCCGATGTCGCGGAGGCGGGCGGCCATCTCCAGGTCCCGCATCCTCTCCCGGCGAAGTTTCAGACGCCGCCCGACCGCGGCGCTGAGGGGCACCACCCGGTCCGACAGACCCTCGTGGCTGGCAACCCGCAGTTCGATGCCCGTGCTGAACGCGCGCATGGACTCGCCGAAACGCTGGTCCATGATCTTCGGCAAGATCGAGCGCACGTAGATCAGGAGCGCGAGGGTCGCCATCATGGCGGCGCCGAGCACGAACGTCACCAGCGTGCTCACGCGAGGCCCCCCGTGAGCACGCGCTCGAACGTCGCAACAACGCGCGCATCGAACTGGGTGCCCGAGCACGCGTGAAGCTCGCGCATCGCCTCGTCCAGGGTCATGGTTTCGCGGTACGTCCTTTGCGCCCCGTTCGTGCCAACCATCGCGTCGAACGCATCGGCGACGCTGATGATCTTGCTCTCGATGGGGATCTCCTCGTCGGTCAGGCGCGCCGGATACCCCATGCCGTCGATCCGCTCGTGGTGGTGGCGGATCCAGGCGACCATCGGTTGGAACTGCGGGACCTGGGCGAGGATCTCGGCCCCGTACGAGCTGTGCATCTTGATGTGGGCGTACTCGTGGTCGGTCAGCTTGCGCGGAAGGTCCAAGATCTGCTCGTCGACGGCGATCTTGCCGATGTCGTGCAGCACCGCGGCCTCGCGCACCAGGCGCGCGCGCTGGGGAGACAGCCCGAGTTCCAAGGCGACGACCTCGGCGATGCCCGCAACGCGCTCCAGGTGCCCGTGCGTGTAGGGGTGGGCGCGCTGGAGCATCAGCGTCAGTGCGGAAATCGTCTCGTAGTAGTGCGCGTAGAGGCGCGCCTGCATGTCCAAGGCCGTGCGCAGCGCCCACACGGGCACCAGGGTCAGCACCGCGAACACACCCCGGTCGGTGGCCACGAGCAACGCCACGGTGATGGCGAACAGCGCATACAGCGCCGCGGTCTGCCCCGCGAACCTCAGGTCGCGCCACAGCGCTTCGGGGCGCACACGCGACACCAGCAGGCGCTCCGCCATCGCCACCAAGACAAGATTCAGCAAGACGTACGTTGTGGCAAAGGCGAGGGCGGCAAGCGCCACCTGCTCGTCACCCCCGCCTGGCCCGCTCAACGGCAAGAAGGCCGCACACGCGCCCGACGTCGACAATACGGCGATCGCAACGTTCACCGCCACCCAGCGGACGCGCGACCGGCCCACTCCCCGCGTCGCAGCGACACCTCCAACCAATGCGACAAACGCGTCGGCGAGGATCGCACCCACGGGTCCCACAATCAGAGCGATGCCGACGATGTACGGCAAGGTGAAGGTCATGCGGAGGCCGCGGCGCGAAAGGCCGACCGGCAGGAACTCTGCGAGCAACGCCAATCCAACCAAAAGTCCGGCCAATCCCACGTCGCCGTGCGGAGGCCCGAATTGGAGCCCGAGTGCGACAGAAGCCAGACAGGCGACCAGGCCGCACGACGCGACGATGCCCCCTTGTTTGAAAGCCCGGGTCACGGGTTTAGCCGCAACAGTCGCCAGACGGCGGCGGCGGATAGATCGACAGCTTCTCAGGCAGTCTGCACATTTCCCTCAACCATCCCCTCCACGGTCCCATCCTTGGTCCCAGTGATTCTAACAGGGCTGATTCTAACACACAATTGGGGAAAACGTGTGGAAGGCTCTATCCGGGCAGGAGAACCAATCGGGTAGTTCCTTTGAGCCGCTCCTCGTGGACCGGCGCATCGGGGCTCTGGGTCAGCACGATCGCGAACCCGCCCTGAGACGTCGCCACCGCTTTCAAGGTGCGCCGGTTGACCAGGTCAAGGTCGAAGGCGATCGACGCGTCGAGTTCCAGGGGGATGGTTTTGAGCCCCGACTTCTCGGGGGTGGTCTTCATGATCTGGTTCGCAAAGGTCGCCAGGTCGGTCTTGAGCGCGAGACGGGCGACCACGCGGTGCACCTTCTTGCCGTCGGACTCCACCACGCCGTCGTACGTGTAGGTGTAGTCCAGACGCTGGACCGCGACCTGCCCCTGCTTGCCGCTCAAAGACTGGGGCGAGTAGCCGGCGGTACGCTTCCAGGTATCTCCCGGTTTGACATCGTCGTACGGCAGCTTCGGCGAGAAGTCGAGCGCCGAGTCGATTCCGCCTTGGAACAGCGCCAGACGGTAGACCTCGCCCACAAACGTGTCGATGAGATCCTGCACTCCCGCAGCGGACGAGCCGTTTGACGCACGGGCGCGCAGGGCCACGGGGGGAGGTGGTTTCTTGGGGGTCAGGTCCTTGATCTCCAATAGCTCGTTGATCGGAGAAAGGGTCACGTCGAGCTTGAAGTCGACCTTGTGGGTGCGGGATTTGGGCGGGCCCGCCGCGGTCTCCCCCTCGATCTCCGTCACGGTGGGCCGGTCGTAGCGCACGAGTGCGATGCCGTCGGCCTTGAGCTCGGTCACCGTGGTGGTGAACTTGTACAGGATGTCGTGGTCCTCGGGCATCCACGTCAGCAGGCCCGCGCCGCGCGATTCGGACTGCAGGGACGACTTCACGCTGTACTGCAGCTTCTCGCCACGGGCGAACACGCGGTTCAGCGACACCTCCGGCCCGCCGGCAAGCAGGAGCGATGCGAGGAGGGTAACGACCATGGCAATCAGCGGGGAAGGATTGGGAGATTCGGAGATTGAGGATTGAGGATTGAGGACTAAGCCGGACAAGGCAGAAGCCCCTCAATCCTGAATCCTCAATCCTAAATCCTCAATCCTAAATCCTCAATCCTAAATCCTCCATCCCAAATCCTCTCCCCCGAGCCTACTTGGCCGGCACGGCTTGCTTGACGACGACCTTGAAGGCGTCCATGTCGTGGATCGCCATCTCGCTGAGCATCTTGCGGTTGACCTGGATGCCCTGCACGGACAGGCCGTGGATCAACTCGCTGTACTTGACCCCGCACTCGTGGCACGCCGCGGTCAGGCGCACGATCCAAAGGCGGCGAAAATCGCGCTTGCGGGCTCGGCGGTCGCGAAACGCGTACTGCCCCGACTTCATCCACTGTTCGTGGGCCCGTCGAAAAACGTTCTTCTTTCTGCCCCAATAGCCGACTGTCCGGGACAGAAGCTTCTTGTGGCGCTTGTGGCGCATCATGCCACGTTTGACTCTAGCCATCGTATCTCCTCGTTTGCGGTTTGGACCGGGTCCCAGTTCCGGCGATCCGGAACGGTAGCGGTAGAGTGCGGGCGAATTACAGGACGAGTAGGCGCCGAATGCGCTTCTTCTCACCCTTGAACAGCACCGGTTCAGACTCCAGGCGTCGCTTCTGCGCCGCTCCCTTGTGCAGGAACTGGTGGTTGTTGTGCGACTTCCGGCGGGTGATCTTCCCCGTCCCCGTGATCTTGAACCGCTTTGCTGCTGTCTTGTTTGTTTTCAGCTTTGGCATTCTTCTGCTTCCCTATCGTATGCGGGCGCGGAACAAGGATCATGATCATCAGCTTGCCGTCCAAAGTGGGCGTGCGCTCGACGATCGCGATCTCAGCGACCGAGGCGGCCATCCGCTCCAACTTCTGCCGGCCGATCTCGGGGTGCGTGACCTCACGCGCTCGAAACTGGCAAGTGACTTTGACCTTGTGCCCCTCTCCGAGGAACCTGGTCGTGTTCTTCAGGAGAAACCCCAAATCGTGCTCCGCGATGCGCGGACTGATCTTTATACCCTTTACCTCGGCCTGTTTTTTCTTGGTCTCCCTCTGTTGCTTGCCCGTGAGATACTTGTATTTGCCGAAATCAAGGATCTTGCACACCGGGGGTTGGGCGCTTGGCGAAACCATGACGAGGTCGAGCCCTTGCTCCTTCGCATGGACGAGAGCCTGCCGGCTCTGCAGAATTCCAAGTTGTTCGCCGTTGGCGTCGATTACGCGCACGTCGCGGAATCGCAGAACTCGTTCGTTCACTGGGGGACCCGGGTCTGGCCGGGCGTCTCTCCGAAATCTTCTTATGTCTTTTCTCCTCGTCGTGGACGACCACTCGCCCAACCTGGTCAGTATATCGTCGGTTTCTTGTACCTGTCAAACCACAGACGCCCTTCGAGCGTCACCGTTTCCTTGGGGGAGCGACCCGTAGCGGACGGTATCCTCTCCTCATCCAGCGTCGCCGTCCACACGGTGTTGCCCAGGGAGACGAGCTTTATGAATTACGACCAGTGGAGTTCCGCCCGACGCGTGTGCGTGCTGGGCGCCGGCACGATGGGAAGCGGCATCGCCGCGCACTTGGCCAATCTCGGCTTCGAGGTGACGCTGCTCGACATGACCGCCGAATCCGCGTCCGAGGCGTTTTCCCGCGCCAAGAACGCGCGGCCTCCCCATTTCTTGCTTCCCGAAACCGCTTCGCAGGTGCGCCTGGGCGGCGTGCGCGAGCACCTCGAATGGGTGTCCGAGGCCGATTGGGTGTGCGAGGCGATCATCGAAAACCTCGACGCCAAGCGCGCGCTGTTCGAGCGCATCGACCCCCTCCTCGGCCTCCACGCGATGATCTCCACCAACACGAGCGGCCTTGAGATCGCGCTTCTCTCCGAAGGTCGTTCCGAGGCGTTCCGCAAGCGCTTCCTCGGCACGCACTTCTTTAATCCGCCGCGCTACCTCAAGCTTCTGGAGCTGATCCCGACGCCGGACACCGACCCCGACGCGATCGCCGCGATGACCGCCTTTCTGGAGTCCCGCGTGGCACGCCGGGTGGTTCTCGCCAAGGACACCCCCGGCTTTATCGCCAACCGCTTCGGCATGTGGGCGATGATCCACGCGATCCACTCCGCGGAAAGGCTACACCTCTCCGTCGAGCAGGTCGACGCGATCACCGGGCCGTTTCTGGGTCGCCCGCGCAGCGCGTCGTTCCGCCTCAACGACCTCGTGGGCCTCGACATCATGCGGGATATCGCCTCCAACCTCCAGGCCCGTTGCCCACAGGACCCGCACATGGCGAGCCTTGACACCCCCCGCTCCATGGCCACCCTCCTCGAGCGCGGCTGGATCGGCGACAAGGCCGGCCAGGGCTACTACCGTCGCGAGGGCAAGGAGTTCGTGGCTCTGGACCTCGAAACGCTCGCGTACCGAGAGCGCCGCGAGGCCTCCTTTGAATCCCTCGACGCGATCGCGCGCCAGCCCATCGGCGAGCGCATCCGCACCGCGCTGACCTCCAAGGACGAAGCCGGGGAGTACCTGCGCGACCACCTCGTGCCCGTGTTGCGCTACGCGGACTTCCTGAAGGAGGAGATCAGCCACAGCGTTCAAGACTTCGACCGCGTGATGAAGTGGGGCTTCGGATGGCAGATGGGCCCGTTTGAAATGGCCGATGCGATCGGTCACGACGCGCTCGACCTGCCATCCGAGCCGTACTATCGGGACGGCACGCAACGCGACTTCCACGGGGCCTATGTGGCGCTCCCCTCGGAGCCGCAGTTCCGCACGTTTGCCGACTACCCCCTCGCCAGCTCGCACGAGGGCTTCAACGTGCGCGATCTGGGCGATGGCGTGACCGCGGTGTGCCTGACCAGCAAGATGGGCGTGCTGAGCCCTCCCCTTATCCGTGCGCTCGCCGAGTTCTTGGAGAAGGGCGGAATCGGGCGGCTGGTGCTGGGGAGCGAGGCGCGCTCGTTCTCGGCGGGCTTCGACCTCAAGTTCGTGCTCGAGCACCTGGGCGATCCCGAGGCGATCACCAGAGCTTTGGCCGACTTGCAGCGTCTGTGCGCGCTTTTGGGCACAATTCCGAGCGTGGCGGCGGTGTACGGCCACTGTCTGGGCGCCGGCCTCGAAGTCGCCTGCGCGTGCGGCACGGTGGCCGCTTCGGCTGAAGTGCAGATCGGCTTCCCGGAGGCCAAGGTCGGGCTCTTCCCCGCCGGCAGCGGCACGGCGGTCATGCGCTGGCGTCACCAGGAGTCGGC
>CAYJMZ010000140.1:0-7667 GCA_964370995.1 uncultured Fimbriimonadaceae bacterium
ACTGGCCCTACGGCGAGGTGATGAGCCGCACCGGCACCAACCCGACCCCGTTCACGTTTGTGGGCACACTGGGCTACTTCAAGGATCTGCTGGACAAGCTGTTCTACGTCAGGGCGAGGCACTACCAGCCGAACTACAGTCGGTGGCTGACGGTGGATTTGCTATGGCCCGTGGAGAGTGCGTACGCCTATTCGCTGAATCGTCCATTGGATCGGATCGACCCATCCGGCCGAATTGGCCAAGGCATTATCGGTTCGATACTTGGCTGCGCAATCGGAGGCCTTGGCGGATTCATAGGTGGTTTGCTCAGCGGCGAAAGTCCTGGCCAGGCGGCCTGCAGAGCTCTGGTACTCTGCGTGGCAGGCGCAATAATCGCAGCCATACTTGCAGAGTGGCCCTTATGGGCAAAATGCATCGCCGGCTCGTTGGGTGGTTTGGTTGCGGGCCTGGCGTCCGCGCTCTGCAAACCGCATCCTCTATGTAGTCCTCCTCCTCCGTGGCAGTGCATGCTATTTTCGGCACTTCTCAGTCTTGCTACAGGGTGTCTTATTGGAGGTCTAGGGAGCGCTTTAAACGAGTTTCTTCTTAAGATAATTGTAGGCGTTTATGGAGCCGCAATGGGATCTATATGTCACGACATGCTAAGGGGTCGTCCAGGCAAGTTTGAACCGACGAGTAGATGAGACAAATGTGCCTCTTCACGACGAGTTCAAGCGATGGCGACGGTCCCGTGAACCAGAAGAGTCAGTCCCTCATTTCAGTTTTGCCAACCCCCGGATTAGGCTCTGCGTTCACGGCATTCCTTTTCGGGGCTGCTCTCCAATGTCAGAGGGCGGTACACGTATCTGACATTTCTCTTCCTGAACTACTTTCAGTGACCGGTGGATTGGCGGTACTTAGTTTTCTTGTATGGCTGTTCAGACCAGCCTTTACGTATGCAGGATCACTAGTCTTCTGGGCAATCCTTCTCACGGTGATCTTGTTTGATGCCACGATGCTATTATTGCACCGCTACGGACAACAAGGCCCTAGCACATGGTATATCGTGCCGATACTAATCGGCCTGGGCATCTGTGTCGGGGCAATGAAGATTGCACTGAGAATTGCCCGCATTGAACTCGGGGAATGACATGGACTAGCAGGGTGCTGAAAATGGGCCCGTTCTTGAGTCGGCCGCGACGGCTGACGGCTTGCTCGTCGTGAAATCGCCCGCGGGGTTGGCCCGAGTCCCGTTTTGGCCGCTTGAAGGGCGTTTTTGGCCTTCCAAGGGGTCCCGAGCGTCCTTCTCAGGTCGCCTGCCGGGAGATTTGCGCCATTCGGACAAGATTGAACGCTCCCGCTCCGAGCAGGAAGGTCCACTCCGTATTGCGCGTGCCCTTGTACCTGAGCTTGCGAAATCCTCCCACCGTCTTCATCCAGCCGAAGATTTCCTCCACGCGTTTGCGGATCCGCTGACTCACGCCGTACCCTGCGCATTCTCGTGAAAGCGGACACGAGTGGCGGAATAGCTGGACACCTTGCCCTGTGTTTTCAACTAGATTCCCGAGGTTCTTGTGACGGGTCGAGCATACCGGCTTGGGCGGCGATTCCCTTGGCTTTGCGCATGGACTCGCCTTTGATGTCGAGCCGGTGGGCGCCTATGGACGAGTCGGTCGAGGATGGCGTCGGCGAGAGTGGCGTCGCCAGTGGCTTCGTGCCAAAGATCGACCGGCAGCTGGGACGCGATCAGGGTGGACTTCGAGTCGTAGCGATCGTCGAGAATCTTGAGCAGATCGCGGCGATGCGCGTCGGGCCGCTGTACGCAGTCGCGCGCGTTCCCTGGGCCACGCTAGCGGTACGGGGGGAACGTCGAGGAGTCGCGCTGGAGCCGGTCGGAGTACACCGTGTAGTACGAGGTGGGTTCCCAGGATCCCCCAACCTTGTCGAGGTTGATGGCGATCACCGGGCGATCCGTTCCACCCCAACCCTCCGTCTCAAGGCCGACCGCGATGGCCCGCGCATGCTCGCCGGACACGGACACCACGCGGTAGAACTGGAACTCGCCGTCGATCTCCGAGCCGTCGAACGCCTCTTGGATGGCGGACTCCATTTCTGTGCCGTACTGTCCCGTGAGGTACTCGACGCGCCCGTAGGGAGCCGCGACGCACAGCAGGAACAGCGGGATGCCCGCCTTGAGGGTGCCATTGTCGTTACGAAGGTGCACGGGCCTGAGCATCATCAAGATGCCCACCACAACCAACGTGACGACAAAGCAGCCGGCGAGATAAAACGCAAGTCCAAACATGGGTTCCCCTTTGTTTGTCGGACGGTCAACGACATTCGGACAGGGTTGGCGCTACTCTTTGCGTCGCGCGGGGTCGAATGGGTCCACATGGATCACCACGTGGGCGGGCGCCAGATCGGCCTCGATTGCGCGTTCCAGCCGGTCGGCACAGTCGTGAGCGCCCACAAGGGAGCACTCCGCGGGCACCACGATGTGCAGGTCCACGAAGCGAATGTCCCCCGATCGGCGCGTGCGCAGGCGGTGGTAGCTCAGCACTTCGGGGTCGGCCCGCAGCAACCCCTCGATTCGCTCGACCTCGTCCGCGGGCAACATCCGGTCGATCAGCTGCTGCGTGGCGTCGCGCGCCAAGTGCCACGCGCCCCAGGCGATCCACCCCGCCAAGAGTAGCGCCACCACCGGATCGGCGAGCGGCCAACCCGTCGCCTTGGTGATCAGCAATCCCGCCACGACGCCGCCGCTGGTCACCGCGTCCACCGCCAAGTGACGGCCGTTTCCCTCAAGCGCCAACGAGCCGGTTCGGCGGGCAACGGCCAGCACGTGGCGGGAGACCAGCCACGCCCCCAGCGTCGATACTCCCATGACGATCAGCGCAACATCCACGTGACGGACCGCATGAGGCTCCACAAGGCGGTGTACGGACTCCCAAACCACGTACGCGACCACCACGAACAGAAGCAGCGACTCGCCAAATCCCCCCAAAGCCTCGATCTTGCCGTGCCCGTAAGGGTGGTCCTCGTCGGGCGGAACCGCTGCGGCGCCCACCCCGTACACGGCGAGCATTGACGCCACGATGTCCGTGGACGAGTGAACCGCTTCGGACAGCAGGCTGACAGACCCCGAGACGATCGCGGCGGCGAATTTGAAGGCGGTCGAGGCGACGTTGAACGCAACGCTGACGTGGCCCGCCCGCCGCTTCGAAGCGAACAGTTTGGGGTCCAGCTTCCGCTGGGCGTCGCGTTCGTGGAGTACGGGTTCAGACGCGCTCAATGCCAAACACCTCAAGGGCAGTGATACTCCACAGCGGCGATCCCGCGACAGGGTCCACCGAAATCTCCCGCACTCCGGGCTGACAAAGTGCGGATGGCACGAGAAAGTCCGAGACTCCCCATCGCCTCGAACGGTCCTCGACGGGGTCGTACCACCAGCCGGCGGGATGTCCGTCGATCATCACTCGCGCACGCTGTCTCCCGTGGAACCGGTCGTAGGTCTTGCGAAGCAGCAGGGCATGGCACCCGGGAGGAACATCGACGTTCCACGCGGCGGTGTTGAGGTGGCTGGCGACCCGGGCCACGTGCGGCGTCCCATCCGCGAACGTCGAATCCAGCGCCGTGCAATCGCTGATGTTCTGCACGCGGAACGAGCGCTGGGCCAGCGCCTGCGCGTCGTCGACGCAGAACCGGTCGAGAAGGCGCGTGCGGAACGGGCGCCGCACGATGTCGAGGCGGTCGGCCTCGGCCCGCATCATAAACGGCACAGGGGTCTCGGGCGAGGGCACCGGCGCAATCTCGCGGCGGTCGTCGACGCGCAGCGACCCCTCGGCGCCGACGACCCATCCGCACCCCTCAAACGCGCCTTCCATTCCCTCCAGAGCGACGTGGGAACTCGGAAGGGGCTCCGGCGGGCCTACCAGCACAAAGATGCAACTGCTGCCCGGTGCCAAGGTGTGTGCGCAACCGCCGCCGGGTTCGAACTCCAAACCCGCGGGCGCTTGTTCCACGACGGCCCGTCCGGGGCCCTCCCAATCGGCGAGCACCCGGTGCCCACGGTGGTCCCGGTACAGGCAGTCGGTGCCCTCGAACGCGTACCGGCGTGCGAAAAGAGTCGGATCGATTCGATGGGGCATTGCGAACAACTGGCAAGGGAACCGGATGCAGAAAGGGGTCCGCGAAGCCGATTAGAAGGGTAGCACGATGAGGAACTGGATCGAAGAGAAGGGGCCAAGAGAGTGGCGGTTTCCAACGGATGGCTTGAAGTGCTGTCCGCTGTGCGGCGTGCTGAACGCCGCGCAGAACGCCTCGTGTTTCGTGTGCGACTGGCACGGCGCGTTCGATCACGACCCCGCGCTGGTCGAGGCGGCCCTGATCGAACTGCTCGAGCGGTGCCCGGATCTCGCCGAAGCTCTGGCGGAGGCGCCGGCGCCTTTGCCGGTCGCGTGGTGGCGCCGGGTGGGAAGGTCGTTGGGCCTGTGGCTGCACGGCGGACTCGACCTGCGAGTCTGAGCCCCCAATCCCGCGGGGATTACCTGTGGATTCGCTCCGAAATCGCGTGCCCTCGTGCCGCGGTGGGCGTCCCATAATTGGGAGCCCATGGGAATCGTTGCCGACCACCTCGTCCCGATGCACAGCCTCGAGGCGGAGATGAGCGCCCTGGGTTCGATGATGCTGTCCGAGCGTGCTGCGGAAGACGTCGTCAACACGCTCGACGAGAACGATTTCTATCGGCCCGCGCACCGCGAGGTGTTCAAGGCGATGCGCCAGATCCTGCAGACGGGGCGCCCCATCGACATCGTCACCGTCAAAGACGAGCTGATCGCGCGCGACACCCTTGGTGCGGCCGGTGGACTCGACTACCTCGTCCAGGTGATGCAGTCCGTGCCGAGCGCCGCAAACGCCGCGCACTACGCGAACATCGTCAAGGACAAGGCGACGCTTCGCCAGCTGGACGAGGCGGGCCGCACGATCGGCGACATCGCGCGGTCTCCCGATGGGGACGTGGACGAGAAGGTCAACGAGGCCGAGCAGGTCATTCTCGGCGTCGGCAGCCACCGCCTCGGCAAGGACTTCTACCCGATCCGCACGCTGGCGAAGGAGTTCTTCGTCGATGTGGACAACATCATCGAGACGGGCAAGGCCATCGCGGGGGTCCCGTCAGGCTTCTACGACCTCGATGATAAGACGACGGGCTTCTACGCGGGGGACCTCACGATCGTGGCGGCCCGACCCTCCATGGGGAAGACCGCCTTGGCGCTGAACTTCGCCCTCAACGTGGCGCGGCAGGACGTGGGCAACGTCGCGATCTTCTCGTTGGAGATGGGCGCAAACCAGCTCGTGCGGCGGTTCGCCTCGATGCTGAGCGGCGTGCCGAGTCAGGCGCTGCGCCGGCCCAACCTCAGCCACGAGGATTATCGAAAGCTCGCAGACGCGTGCGAAATCCTGTACGGTCTGCCGATTTCCGTCGATGACACTTCGGACATCTCGGCGTTTGAGATGCGCGGCAAGTGCCGGCGCCTCAAGCAGGACGGCGGCCTTGCCATGATCGTGGTGGACTACCTCCAGCTGATGCGCGGGCACAGGCGGTCGGAGAACAGGGTTCAGGAGATCAGCGACATCGTTCGGGCCCTCAAGGCGCTCGCCAAGGAGCTGCAGGTGCCGGTCGTCGCGCTCAGCCAGTTGAACCGGAGCGTGGAGAGCCGGGAGGACAAGCGGCCGCAGCTCAGCGACATCCGCGAATCGGGCTCCATCGAGGCCGAGGCGGACGTCGTGATGATGATTTATCGCGAGGCGTACTACAAAGCCAAGGAGTTCGACGGGCACCAGCCGTACGAGCCGGACCGTGTCGACGAGTCCGAGATCATCATCGCCAAGCACCGCAACGGCCCCACCGGCAAGGTGCTCCTCGGGTTCCAACAGACCTACGCCCGGTTCCTCAACCTCAAGCGCTAGGCCTAACCCCGGGGGTCGTCGATGGTGTCCATCACGATCAGCACTTCGCTCGGGGGGTTGTTGTCGTAGATCAGCGGGCGCACGGTCACGCGGACGCAAACCACGTTTCCGTTGACTCCAAAGATCCGCATCTCCTCGTTGAATATCGGCTGGGCTGTGTCCAGGCATCGCACGAGCGGATACTCCTCGATGGGCATCGGCGTTCCGTCGAGCCGTTCGACGCGGGTCTCCCCAAACGGCAGGCGCGAACCGATGAAATCCTGCCCGCGTCCGAACATCTCGCGGGCCTTTGCGTTCACTTCGAGCACGATGTACTCGCGCGACACGATCATGATCGCCTGGTTGGACGCGTCGAGAAGCGCGAGCCAGCGAAGTTCCGTAGACCGCCGCGGTGCGTTGGTTCCGTTTTCACCGCTCAGCACGATGGCCACACACGAGGCGCGGGAACTCGTTCCCAACTTCTTCCTGCAACGCACCCAGTACGAGTTCACGCTGCCCATCGACACGCCGAGCTTGTGGGCGATCTCCTTGTCCGTGAAGCCCGCCGCAGCGTGCTCGACGATCTCCATCTCTCTTCGTGACAGGCGCTTGTGAGGCATTTTTCCGAAGGCCTGACCGTTAGCCTTGCACGTCCCGGGGGGTTCGGTCAAGGCAACAAAAGACCTCAGGTTCTTTGCGGTGGCTTGCAGGCGTGGGACGGCGGGAGCGCCCCCGCAGGTTGTCTGGATAGGAAGTTGAGCCCCGTCATTCATCGCTGATGGGACTAGAGTCTCGTCTTGCCGACAAAGATACATCCCGCCGATGCGTGGGGAAGCCTGTGTGGGCGGGATGACGAGCTGGCCACGCAAACGGGTAGGTTTCTGGTGTGCGGTGTTTGGTGGTCGGCGGCGGTGGACGGGAGCACGCGCTCGCGTGGAGGCTCTCTTCGGAGGGCGAGGTGCATGTGGCGCCCGGCAATCCGGGCACGGCCGATTGCGCGACGCTGTGGCCCATTCGGGTGGATGACCACGACGGGTTGATCGAGTTGTGCGGCACTCTCGCGCCGGATTTCATCGTGATCGGACCCGAGGGGCCTCTGATCGACGGGTTGGGCCACGCTCTACGGGCCGCGGGCCAATTTGTCGTGGGGCCCAACCGCGACGGCTCGCGCCTCGAGGGCTCCAAGGCGTTTTCGAAGGACGCCATGGAGCGGGCCGGGGTGCCCACCGCCGCATACCGATCCTTCACCAAGGCCGTGGAGGCGCATGCGTACGTGCGCGACCGGGAGGCTGCGGGACGACGGGTGGTGGTCAAGGCAAGTGGCGTGGCTCTTGGAAAGGGCGCGGTGGTCTGCGATTCCCGCACCGAGGCCACCGACGCGATCGAGCGCATGCTCGTCCACGGCGAGATGGGCGATGCAGGGCGCCTCGTGGTGGTCGAGGACCGCCTGGAGGGCCCGGAGTACAGCCTTCTGACGCTTTGCACGGACGCGGGTTTTCGCAGTCTGCCGGTCGCCCAGGACTACAAGCGCGCGGGCGATGGCGACACCGGCCCCAACACGGGTGGGATGGGCACGCACAGCCCCGTGCCGTGGGTGGACGACGCCTTGGTGGAGCGCACCGAGCAGCTCGTGGTCGGGCCCATCCTGCGCCACCTTGCCAGTCGCGGGGTCGCGTATCGGGGCGTTCTGTTCTCGGGCTTGATGCTCGTGGAGGGTCACCCCTATTGCCTCGAGTACAACG
>CAYJMZ010000141.1:0-7661 GCA_964370995.1 uncultured Fimbriimonadaceae bacterium
CGTTTCCGATCCCGTGCCACCCTCATCTTGGGGGTGCGTGAGGTGCGAACTCTCGAACCTGGCGCACCCCCGACACGGGGGTGGCACGGGTGCGTCGGTGTTTGCGAGGACTTATGGGTGGCCCGCGACAGAATCGAATACACAAGTGGCCACCCTGCCGAGAAGACCTAACGCCCGCCCAGGAAGCGAAAGGCAACCTACTCGCGACTACGGAATGTCCTTCTTCACTCACCGGGCATGCATGTCCACAGGCACGCTGCCTCCCGCCGACCAGAGCGGCGCACCGTCCCTCCACCAATTGCGTTGTGATCCAGTTGACGACCCTGGGAAACCAACTCAAGCCACATTTGTGTTGCACCTGTATACTAAGGCGGATGCTACGTTGGATACGAAGTCTTTGTCTCTTGTGCCTCGTTGGAGTGTGCTTGGCTTGCGGTGGATCGGGTTCACCGGTAAGTTCCACCACGGCCATCCATGCCACTGTGGTCGCAAGAGGCTTCGATCAGCCAATGTTGTACTTGGTCAACCCTGCGGACACGACTCAGGCCTATGTTCTCGAGCGACCAGGAAGGGTTCGCATGTTGGTGAACGACACCCTTCAAGCCACCAATGTATTGGACATATCCGGAACAGTTGTCACCGATGGCGAGTGTGGTCTGCTCGGAATGGCGTTTGACCCTAACTTCGCATCCAATCACTTTCTTTATCTTCACTACAACGCAGGCACCCCTATTGAAACGAGAGTCGTCCGATACACGATGAATGCGGGCGGGACTTCGCTTGGTAGCCCGTTTCCGATCTTTTCCTTCCCACAACCATCAACGACCAATCATAAGGGCGGTGCAATCAACTTCGGATTCGACGGCATGATGTATCTGATGACCGGAGACGGTGGAGGAGGAAACGATCCGGACAACAACGCGCAGACACCCACCACCTTCCTTGGCAAGATTCTTCGCATCGACGTTGGAGCGGATGACTTTCCTTCCGATTTGAACCAGAACTACGGCATTCCCGGCGATAACCCGTGGGTTGGCGTTGCCGGCGTCAATCCTGAGATTTGGGGGTTTGGGATGCGCAATCCGTTCCGTTGGACCGTTGATTCGGTGACCGGCGGATTGCTCATCGCAGATGTTGGTCAAGACGCATTTGAAGAGGTTGATTGCGAGCCAGCTGGTCGGGGCCGTCGAAACTATGGCTGGAACATGCGAGAAGGACTTCACGGCACGAGCAATATCGGGCCAGCCTTCTTTACGCCATTAAGAGATCCGTTCCTTGAGTTCGATCATGGTTTTGGCGAATCCGTCATTGGAGGGTTTGTCTATCGAGGGTTGGTGCTTAACGCATCGCTCCGCGGTCGCTACTTCTTCGGCGATTACATCACGTCGAGGGTTGCTTCGGTTCCATTCTCCTTGACCGCCGGAGGTGAGGCCGTTTCGACAGGTATGAGCGCTTCTGTCGACCATACATCGTCAATCAATTCCACATTGGGAGCCGACTCGGTATCTGGCCCAGTTTCGATCACTCCAGACAAGAATGGTGAGGTGATGATTGTCGACCTGAATAAAGGAACGCTGCTTCGATTGGTGCCTTAGCAGGTTGCGGAAAGAGGCCGACACAACCGTGCCTTGGCAAACGTGACGCTCCACTCGGCCGGTCCATCACCCACCGGGAAGGTCAGCTTCAGCACTTCGCCGCTTTGCTCGTGGGGCGAAGATGCCTCGCGCAATTTCCAGCCCGCGGGGATGTGGATGTAGAGCGACCACGGCTGGCCAGGGCCTCGCTTGAACGTGCCCGAAAGTCGATCATTAGCCCACCTAACGTTCTCCAACTCGTAAACCCCCTGGCCAAGGTGCCGATTGGTGCCCAATACTTGCGGGCGCCGAAGGTCGGGGCGGAGCGAGATGACCTGGCAATTCCCTTTCGCCAGCGCGTGGAACGGTGCGGCTTCGACCGATCCCAGGAACTTCTCGTCCCAGAAATCGAACGCGAGATACCTCCCCTTCGCGCCCCCTGCGACGTTTCGTGGAGGGAGATCCTGCCACGCGAACCGCGCCATCACCGTCCACTGCTCCCCGTCCTTCTCCGCCTCCAGGGTCACGAGCTCGGGATCGGGCCCGTGCGGCACGACGTTGAACGGCCGCGTGTAGATGGGCGGTCCCACGCGTCGCAGCGCGTCGAGATGGGCGGCGTCGTACCCGGCGACGGGATCGCTGACCATGAGGTGCCCGCCGGCGAGGAACGTGAGCGTCGCCCACGCACGCGCCTGCTCGATGGGGACGCGGAAGCACATGTAGTCGGGGTCGTTGCGCCACACGACGTTGTTCAGATACTGGAACTGGGCGATGTACTTCGCACTGCGGCGCATGCTGTCGAAGTCGGGGCCGACGTCCTCCCCGATCCGCGCGCCGTCCGCGAGCCCCGCAAGCTCGGGAATCGTGCCCCAACAGGCCAGAACATAGGAGTCCTTCGCGGCCGCCTTGGTCTCGGCCATGATCGCCCGGTACGCGGCCTCCATCGACTCGCCGCGCGCGTTCCAGTACTCGGGGACCTGGCGGTAGTTGTCGTACAGAACGTGCCGCAGCGTGTCGATCTTGAAGTAGTCCCATCCCTGGCGTTTGAACTCCCTGATGGTGCCGAGATAGGCTTCCTCACGGGCGGAGGGGTTGAGGCCGTTCATCGCGTAGTTCACCCACGGCCCCTTGTGCGGCTTGCCGTCGGGGTCGGCGACGTAGCCCTCGTTGTTCTGGAGGCCCAGGGGAAGGTAGTAGCCGACCCAGACGCCCGGCGTCATGCCCAGCGCCTTGATTTCGTGGGCGAGCGACTCCATGCCACCGGGAAACTTCTCGTTGGGCTTGGTCCAGTAGTTCGAGAACGGCTCGCGGCCCGCGGTGTCTTGCCCGAACTGCATCACGCGCTGAAAGCCGTCGTCGATCTGCACGATGTCGTAGCCGTACGCCTTCAGGTTCTCCGAGAAGAAGCGCGCGGCCGCCAGCACGTCGGCTTCGGTGACCCCCTGGAGGTGCGCCATCCACGAGCACCAGCCTGCGACCGGCTTCTTCCACAGGGGCTTGGATTTGTCCCACAGGAAGTAGCCGAGGTGATCGCGGTAGTAGTTGGGCTTGAAGCGCACGACGCAGGCCCCTTTGCACTCGACGTCGAAGCCGGTCTTGCCTTGCGGCCGGACCCGAACACCCTGCCCTTCGAAGGTCACGAGCCAATCGCCCGTCCGGTCGTACACCGCGTTGGCGCCCGCGATCTGGGGCCTGCCGAAGCTGCTGCCGAGCGGCGCGCCCGGATCGTCGCTGCAGGCAAAGGAGTCCGTCGAGGCTTGGACCTTGCCCCGGAAGCCCCCCAGCTTCAAGGTGAACGTCTCCCGCTCGCGGCCGGCGGGTACGAACTCGGCGGTCTTCGGTCCGTGCGGATACCCCAGGTACAGCGGCTCGGAGGGTTCGGCGTGGAGTTCCGGTTTCGCGCGTCGCTCGAGCCCACTTGCGGTGAACACGGGCTTGCCCTGCCAATGAATCGCGATCGCGTCGGCGTTGGGAGCGTTGAACGAGAACGAAGACGCTTGGGTCACGGCGGCAAAGAGAAGGAGCATGGCTCGTAGTGATTGTGGCAGATGGCAAGCCACCGTGCGAGGGCCAAAGTCCGGTCTTAGAGTGCGCGGACTCCCAGTCCGCGCTTTCCCATCCCGCGGAGCGGCAACCTCCACGCGCGCCACCGCCAGGGAGCGGCTCCGCCGCACACAACAGCGCGAACTCCGTTCGCGCACTCTAAGACTGGAAGCTCCCACCCCAAAGCGGTAACCTCCCATCCATCGTGAATCTGATCTGCCTTGCCTTGCTCGGCTCGATCCAAACCTCGAGCGTGTTCGTCGCCGATCTCGACCTCTCCCACATCCGCCAGGGTTGGGGCTCGCCTGTGCGGAACCGCTCGGTCACCGACACCCCGCTGAGCATCAACAGCCGCGTGTTTGAAAAGGGGCTTGGGACCCATGCGGCCAGCACGTTCAGGATCCGGCTCGACGGACGGACGTTGCGGTTCCACGCGCTTTGCGGGGTGGATGACAACGCCAAATCGGCCAAGGCGAGCGTGGTCTTCCGGGTGCTCGGTGACGGCAAGGAGCTTTGGAAGAGTCCGAGGCTCTCGTGGAAGCAGGACGCGGTCGAGGCGGACGTGCCGCTGGGGGGCATCAAGCTGCTGAGCCTCGTGGTGGACGACGCGGGCGACGGCCAAGACTACGATCACGGAAACTGGGCCGAGGCGGCCATCGAGTACGCGGGCGCCCGTCCCGCAGCCTTCGTTCCCCCGATCGAAAGGCCGGTGATCCTCACGCCTCCGCCCCCGCCGACCCCAAGGATCAACGGGCCCACGGTGACCGGCGCGCGCCCGGGACACCCATTCCTCTACCTGGTGCCGGCCACCGGCGTGCGCCCCATGCGCTTCGCGGCAAGCGGATTGCCCGACAGCCTCTGGCTCGATCCGGACAGCGGCCGAATCACCGGCGCAATGACGAAGAGGGGCACCTACAAGGTCGAGATTCGGGCCAGCAACAGCAAGGGCACCGCCAAGCGTACGCTCAAGATCATCTGCGGCGACGAGATCGCGTACACGCCCCAGATGGGCTGGAACAGCTGGTACGTGTGGCTGGGAAGCGTGAGCGACACCATCATGCGCGACGCCGCCGACGCGATGGTCAAGAACGGCATGGCGCAGCACGGCTGGCAGTATGTGGACATCGACGACTGCTGGGCGCGCGTTCCAGGTAGCACGGACGCGGCCCTCGGCGGTCCCACGCGCGACACCGACGGGCGCATGCTGCCCAACGCCAAGTTCCCGGACATGAAGGCGCTCACCGCCTACATCCACGGCAAGGGGCTCAAGGCGGGCATCTACACCTCGCCCGGTCGCACGACCTGCGCCGGGTTCGAGGGCGCGCTGGGCCACGAGGCGCTCGATGCGAAGACCTTCGCCGATTGGGGCTTCGACCTGCTCAAATACGACTGGTGCAGCTACCGGGCCGAGGCGCCCGGATTGGAGGGTTTCAAGAAGCCGTACCGAATCATGGGCACTTTGCTCAAGGCGCAGAACCGTGACATCGTGATGAACCTGTGCCAGTACGGGATGGGGGAGGTCTGGAAGTGGGGCAAGGAGGTGGGAGGTCACAGCTGGCGCACCGCCGACGACCTGGGCCACCGCTTCGGCCTGTTCCAAGACGGGTTCGCCCTCTACGCGCGCGAGCACCTCGATCGCTATGCAGGTCCCGGAGCCTTCAACGACCCGGACTACCTGCTGCTCGGCGAGCTGGCGGGCTCGGGTGGCAAGATGCGGAAAACCCCGTTCACCCCCAACGAGCAATACACCCAAGTGTCGATGTGGTGCCTCATCGCTGCCCCCCTTATCCTCAGCGGCGACATCACCACCCTCGACCCATTCACGCTCAGCCTGCTCACGAACGACGAGGTGATCGCGGTCGATCAGGACGCGCTGGTCAAAGCCGCCCGCCGGGTGGAGAAGGTCGGCGAGACCGAAGTGTGGGCCAAGCCGCTCGAGGACGGGAGCCTGGCCGTCGGTCTGTTCAACCTCGCCGAGGACGAGGGCCCGGTGCGCCTGCATTGGGAGGCCCTCGGGCTCAAAGGCCGCTACCGGGTCAGGGATCTCTGGAGGCAGAAGGACCTGGGCACGTTCAACGGCAGCTTCTCGGCCAAGGTGGGACGGCACGGGGTTGTGCTGGTGAAGGTGACGAAGGGATAGACGGGGATCGGGCCCCGGAGTAGCCGGCCGCGCGCGAGGCATCCCACCCGGTACCGCGCGTCAGGACGATCGGCCGAACCGAGCGACCCTGACCGACTTCCAGCGCCATTCGTGGGGCGATAGGGCCACCTTCCGGTTCTTGCCCAGTTCGCTCGCAACGTACTCTTCGTACGTGGCGAGGTGCTGCGTCCAGACGCCCGTGCCCGAGAGGTCGACGGGGCGCTTTCGGGCGGAGAGGATGAGCGCCGCGCCCTTGGGGTCGCCAAGGCGGCCGATCGCCTCGACGGCCGCCAACCGCGAGTTGATGTCGCGGGCGAACAGCCTCTCCAGCCGAGGGCGCTCCGCGAGGCCCCGCGCCTCGACCAGCACGAACAGCGGCCCGTCGCGGCCCGGGTACGCGCCCTCGGCGTCAACGAGCTTGGCCAGATCCTGCAGGGCCCGGGCATCACCCATCCGGCCGAGGACCATCTGCAGGCCCCGCGCGGTCGCCTGTTCCGCAGAAGGCGCCTTGGGCCGAATCGGGCCCCACTGTTTCAGCGCGCGCGCGTACGCGCCGCGGACGTCCGCGAGGTGCGCGGACCCCGTGAGTCGCCACAGGTGGTGCGCGGCGCGGGCCGTGAGCGGGTCGCACGTCCGTCGCACCGCGTCGCGCAGGGTAGGTGCGACCGACGCATCGCCCAGCGTCGCCAGCAACGTCGCACCCTCGTAGCGGACGCGCGGGGCAGGGTGCCCCAAGGCGAGCCGCGTCGCCGTCCGGAGTCCTTCGGGGAGTGGCGTCTTCGAGTGCCACCGCTCGATCGCCCGAACGGCGGCGAGGGCGACCTTCTCGTCCCTCGCGCGCCCAAGGGCAGCCGTGAGCGCGGGGATCGTCGCCTCGCGCATCCTCAGCCCCGCCTCGGTCGCCGCGCCGGCGGCCAAGTTGAGGTCCGCGCCCGCGACCAGCCGTTTGAGATCCGCGTCGCTGGCGGTCCACGTGCGCAGGACCACGCGCCGATCGACCACTCCGTTCATCATCCCAAGCGCAGCCTCGACCCCGCTCGGCGTCAGCGGATGCGATGCGTGGGGGCCCGGGGCCCTCTGGGGGATCGCGGGCGATGCCAACACCAAACCCAGCAGCGCCACCAGCGCCGAACCAGCGGCGAGTCGATTCCCTACCGAACGCGTTCGGGTGCCCATAAGTGTCCCTGTTGAGATTCTATCACACCGAGCCCCGCGCCGTAGGTGGGCGGAGACGGTGGGAGTGCAGGGGTAGACCATAATGGAAATCAGATGGTGGGAATCGAAGCGCTGAGCGCATTCAAGCCGGCGATCCAAGTGATCGCCCAACGCTACGGCGCGTCCAACATCCGCGTTTTTGGTTCATTCGCCAGAGGAGAAGCGCGTGCCGACAGCGACCTCGACCTCCTCGTCGACATGGCGCCCGATCGCAGCCTTCTCGACACGGTTGGGCTCGTTCAAGATCTCCAGGAGACCCTTGGGCGTCGAGTGGATGTCGAGACCGAGAATGCCCTGCATTGGCTGCTGCGACCAAGGATCCTGAGCGAGGCGCTGCCACTTTGGTAGCTTGTCGTTCTTGCCCGCGCTTCTTCATCACCTACGTGCCCGGCTGAGGCGACGCGAACTCACCCGCCGGTTGTCGGCGCCGGAAGAAGATCGATGTTGCGGGCAACTGAGGCATCCCACCGCGATCCGGGACGAAGGACGAGGGCAGGGGTGCGACAATCGACAGTTCCTTCCGCCACTTGCGCTTCTGAGGACTGAACGGCGCCGTGACAGGCCCCCCGCCGGAGTTAAATCCGCGGTCTTTGTCACCCTGCTAGCGTTGCGTCAACATTCAATCTTCGGGTACGGAATCGATGCGGTGTCGGTCCCCTTTTGGAGTGCGCGAGCTTGCTCGTCGCCTT
>CAYJMZ010000142.1:0-7635 GCA_964370995.1 uncultured Fimbriimonadaceae bacterium
CCGTTGAGCTACGTCCGCCTGCGCGAGCCATGATACCAGCGCGGCCGTTGCGCCCACGCACCCTGCAAGAGGTACAAGGACCGTCCGATATAAGACACAGCCATGGTCGAAACCTGTTTGGCGCCGGTTCTGGGTTTGGAGGACGCGTTTCCGGACGTGCTCCACCTCTTGCACCATGCCCCCAGCGGCAAGTACGGGTGCTATTGCCACAACGGCGTGCACGGCGTCGCGTGCTTCACGACCCGGGTCGACGCCATGCGGTTTTCGGAGCACATCTCGCTTCCGGGGATCGAGACGATCGAAGTGTCCTTCGACGAGGCGCGCGAGATCGCGAAGGCGCGCCCCATGCCCGTCGTGGCCCTGATGCTCCTGGACTCGATCGAAGCGCCAGCCATCCACTACGTGCGCTAGATCCCCGCATTCGTACCGGTTTTTCGGCCGTATTGGCTCCAAAACGTACCAACGTATCGGAATTGCGCATATCATGGACCTTGCCCTCAAAGTTCAGGCCTTGCGGCGGCCTGGAGGGGAGAGTCATGAAAAAATTATTGAAATGGTGCGTTCTTGGAGTCCTCGTGGGAGCAGGTGCAGGGTCTGCCGTTGCGTCCACGTACTCGGTTGATGACGGATCTGGGGAATCCAGCATGGGGCTGACCTCCGGCGGCTCGTTTATGTGGATGAACCACTTCACGATCCAATCCGGGGCGAACAGGATCGTGGCGATCAACGGCGCGTTTGGACTCGTCCCGAACGGCGCGAGCGTGACCGCCCACCTGTGGTCCGACCCAAATGGGGACGGCGACCCGAGCGATGGGATCTCGCTCGCGTCCTCGTCTTCGACCGTGGCCAATGCGGACACGGACGTGTACAACACGTTTGCGATTCCCAGCATCACGATGTCGACGGGAACGTCGTTCTTCGTGGGCTTCCGGATGTCGCACGGGCGCAACATGTGGCCTGCCCGACTTGACACGTCGTCCTCGGCGGGGCAGAGTTGGCTGGTGATCGGCAACAACCAGAACAACCTGGGCGGCGCCATGAACCTGGCGACCAACGCCTCGAGCATCGCCGCGAACCCAGCGCTCAGCGGGACAAACGGCAAGGTCGGCAACTGGATGGTCCAAGCGAGCGCCGTGCCCGAACCCGCGTCGCTGCTCGTGTTGGGTCTTGGTGTGCCGTTCCTGGCGCGCCGCCGCCGCCGCTAGACTGCGCCCCACTCAGGCCGGACTCGTCGACGTGCGTCGGCGAGCCCGGCCTGGTGTTTGGCGCGGGTTCTCCTTGACATCACCAGCGGGCGACAAGGTACCTTGTTGGCAGTCACTCATCACGAGTGCTAAGAATTGCTTGGAGGAATCGAACAAGAATGGCAAAACTCAAACCGCTCGGCGACAAGGTCGTCGTTCAGGTGCTGGAGCAGGCCGATAAGACCGCTTCGGGCATCTATCTGCCCGACACCGCAAAGAAGAAGCCCCAGGAGGGGAAGGTTGTCGCCGTGGGCTCGGGCCGCGTGCTCGACAACGGCGATCGCAACGCGCCCAGCGTCAAGGTCGGCGACCGCGTGCTGTTCAGCAAGTACGGCGGCAACGAAGTGACGCTTGACGGGGAGGAGTACACGATCCTCGACGAGGACCAGGTCTACGCGATTCTGAACTAGGCGGGCACGCGCTCGATTTCAACTCCCTTCGGCGATTGCCGGGGGGATTTTTTTGTTTGAGTGCCGGTTCTCGGCGACGCCATGCAACCGTGGTACCCGCTCGACACCTGCCTCTGCTACACTACGGGCAAGTCATTTGGACGGGGGGACTCAAGCCATGCAACTGAAGCCGGCAGGGAAAATCGTCATCTTTCTCATCGTCGTAGGCGGACTGGGTGTTGGTGCCTACAAGTACATGAACCGCAGCGGTTCCAACGGCATCAGCTTGCCGTTTGGGCTCGGTGGAGGTGGAAGCACGATCTCCGGGGACCAGGGCATCCTCGGCAGGCCGTTGCGCGTGGGAATCGTCACTTGGCCCGGCTATGCGGGCGGCCTTGTGGCCAACCTCGGCTTCAAACCCAACCGCGAGTGCATCTACTGGAAGAACCATCGACTTCTCGTGGAGTTCATGCTGATGGAGGATGTGGACGCGCGCGGCAAGGCGTTCGCGAAGGGCGGTCCGGACGGCGTGGACATCGTGTGGTCTACGGTGGACTTCTGGGCAAACGAGCTGCCCGGGTTTGTAAAGGGCGGCGTGGACGCCAAGGCGATCATGCAGGTGGACTGGTCGCGCGGCGGCGACGCCATCGTGGTGGGACCCGGCATCGACAGGATCGAAGACCTGGCGGGCAAGAAGATTTCGCTGGCCCTGTTCACGCCCTCGCACTGGCTTCTGGAATACAGCCTCCAGAACTCGAGCCTCGACGAGTCGGAGCAGGCGAAGATCGTCAAATCCCTGGTCGGCAAGAACGCGTCGCCGGACGCCCGTGCGGACTTCGTCGCCGGCAAGGTGGATGCGGCCGTCGTGTGGGAGCCGGACGTAACCGAGGCGCTCAACAAACGGCCCGGGAGCAAAATCCTTGTGTCCTCGAAGACCGCCGCCAATCTGATCGCGGACCTCATGGTGGCGCGTTCCGACTTCATCAAGGCACATCCGGACGTGTTGGAGGCATTCGTGAGGGGTTGGCTCGAGGGCACCACGGAGGCCAACCGCCGCCCCGATTTGGCGGTCAACGCGCTCATGGAGAACGAACCGCTGTACAAGGATCTGGGGCAGCAGGAAACCCTGAACCAGCTCACGACCGTCAAGTGGGCGGACCTTGTAGACAACACCAAGATGTTCGGCCTGGACGGCGGCAAACCGCTGTTCGACCGCATCTTCCGAAGCGCGAGCCAGGCTTGGGTCCATCGCGGCTACATCTCGGAGGGGGTGACTCCAGGCGTCGCAAAAGACGACCGTTTTCTGAGGAAGATCTACGCCGAGGCCTCGAAGAACGCCGAGATCACGGTGCCGGTCGAGGAGTACAAGTTCCCGAAGAAGACTCCTCCAGAGAAGGTCACCCAACCCGCGATCATGACCAAGCCGGTCAACATCTACTTCGCAACCGGCCAGTGGGCGCCTGATCCGAACGCAAAACAGGTGCTCGATCAGGTTGCCCTTACGGCGCAGACCTACTCCAACGCGTACATCCGCGTGCAGGGGAACACCGACAGCGTGGGGTCGGCCGCGACCAACACGGTTTTGAGCCAGAAGCGCGCCCAGGGCGTCGTCAACTACCTGGTCGCCAAGTACGGCTTCAATCGCGCTCGCTTTATCGCCAGGGGCAACGGGCCCAACAAGCCGGTCACGAGCAACGCAACAGCGGAGGGTCGCGCCAAGAACCGTCGAACGGACATCGAAGTCGTCACGAAGTGATGCTGAAGTCCCTCTTCGCGGTCCGAGCCAGGCTGTCGCCTCGCGTCGATCTCCTGATCGGCTTTATCGGGGTGCTGTTGCTCGCGTCGATTTGGTGCGTCGTCTCCTACGGGGGCTTCGTGAAACCGCTGTTCCTGCCCACTCCGACGGCGGTGGGGGAGGCGGTCGTCGGCTTTCAGGACAAGGACTGGCTGTTCCCCGCGATCTTGCGCAGCACGTGGCGCGTCGTGCAGGCGCTTGTCATCGTGGTGTGCATCGGCGTGCCCGTGGGAATCCTCATGGGCACGTTCTCGCCGATCGACGCGCTCTTCCGCAAGGTCGTCAACGGCTTCAAGAGTCTCCCGACGACGGGCCTTGTCGGCCTCATTGTGCTCTGGTTCAGCGTGGAGGAACGGGCTAAGATCGTGTTCTTGGTCCTCGGGGCGGTTTTCTACATGATCGTGCTGGTCCGTCAGGCCGTCGCGAAGGTTGATCAGGAGTATGTGAACGTTGCGCTCGACATCGGCGCGAGTCGGGGCCAGATCATCCGCAAGGTGCTGCTCCCGGGCGCTCTGCCCCAAATCTGGGAAGCCGTCGCGGTCTGCAACGGCATCATGTGGACCTACATCGTGCTCGCAGAGTTCATCAACAACAGCGAGGAACAGCTTGGGCTCGGCTACTTGCTCTTCATCGGCTCGCGCACCCAAGACTCCGGGAAGGTGTTTGCGACGCTGTTCATCGTCGGCATCATCTCGGCCGTCACCGATTGGGGCTTTCTCGCCGTTCGGAGGAAGATGTTCCCGTGGTAGCCGGCGCGGACATTCTGAAATTCGATCACGTCAGCCACGCCTACGAGCGACCGGGCAAGGATCCCGTTCCGGTGCTGAAGGACCTCTCCCTAAGCGTGCCCGCGGACGAGGACGGCGAGTTCCTTGCGATCCTGGGTCCTTCGGGCTGCGGCAAGAGCACGATGTTGAAGATGATCGCCGGGCTGCTTCAACCTGCGAGTGGCTCGGTCTCGATTGGCGGGAAGGTGGTCCAAGGGCCGGACTCGAACACGGTCACGGTCCAGCAGGCCTACACTTGCCTCCCTTGGCGAAGCGTGCTTGGGAATGTCACGTTTGGCCTCGAGATCGAGGGCAAGTCGAGCCGCGAGGCGCGCGAGATCGCCGAGAAGTACATTGAAATGGTGGAACTCGGCGACCGGATGCACGCCATGCCGAACGAGCTTTCCGGCGGAATGCAGCAGCGCGTCGCGATTGCCCGCGCCCTGGCGTTGAGGCGGCCGGTGCTGGTCATGGACGAGCCGTTCGGCGCGCTTGACGCCCAGACCCGGGCCGAGATGCAGCGGCTGATCGTCGAGCTCTGGCAAAGAGAAAAGAGCTTGATCGTTTTCGTCACGCACGACATCGTGGAGGCGTTGCTTCTTGCCGATCGGATCATCGGGCTCTCCGCGAGGCCCGCGTCGATCGTTCTCGACACCCGCGTCGCTTTCGATCGGCCGCGGACGCTTGAGGTGCAGAGCCAGCCGAACTTCAAACAGCTCCACCAGGCCATCCTGAGCCTCCTCAGAAACCCTTTGGCAGGGGGCCGCGACGGGGCGCACGCGGGATGAAGCGTCCCAGCAACGTGAAGACGGCGATCTCCGAAACCCCGAACCTCTTCGGGCTCGCTTCCGCGTTTGCGCTGAGCGCCGCGTTCTTGACCCCGCTCCCGCTCATGGTCGGCCTTGCAGTCGAGGCTGGGTACCTGCTGTTCGCCCCCGACTCCAAATGGTACAACCGCGTGCTCGAAAGGCGCTACCAGGCGGAGGTGGACAAACGCAGGGAAGAGCTCAAGAACCGCGTGTTTCCGTTCCTGTCCCCAATCGAACGGGGAAGGTACGTCCGCCTCGAGAACAGCCGCCATGCCATGCAGCCCGCGGAGGATGAGCGCCCCTACCTTCGCGGCGTCATGAGGAAGCTCGACTACCTGCTCGAGAAGTACCTGCTTTTTGCCGCAAAGCGCCTCGAGTTCCAGAACTACCTCCTCCACGTACGCCAACAGGTCATCGAGGAAACCGACGCCCCCCCGCAGTTCGAGATCAAGGGCAAGAAGGACCGGCAGGCGTCCCGCGTGTCCGAACCGCCTCCCAGCGGCGACATGGACGAGCTGGACGCGTGGGCCAAGGGCATCGTCAAGGAGGTTCAGGCGTTCTACCAGCAGGAGACCGATCGCCTGAACAAGCAGTCGATGGAAGAGGAGAATCCGCACAACCAGGCGCTGCAGGAAAAGCGAATCGAGATCATGACGCGCCGTTCGCTTTACGTCCAGATGATCGCGGACATCTTCGACAACCTCAGCAACCAGATGCGCCTGATGGAAGACGCGCTGGGTCTCATCGGCGACGAGATCCGGGCGCGCTCGCCCGAGCAGGTAATCGCCGAGATCGACACCGTCGTGAACCAAAGCGACGCGCTGACCGAAGCGCTTCGCGATATGAGCCCATTCGACGAGATGCCCGTCGCCAAGGGGGGCGAGGAACTGTATAATCTTCCGCGTTGAGGGATGAAATGAGTGTACGCGACACGATGCGGAAAGTGGCGGGGCTGTTCGTCGAGATGAACCCCGAGACCGGCTACGTCTCGATGCCCGGCCCCGCGAACCCCTCGGATCCGCGGGGGGGCGGCCCGGTGTCCCAAATGACCATCGAGCAGCTGGTGAGGGACGCCCCCGGTCCCAACCTGGACGAGATCAAGCCCACGGTGGAGCAAGAAGTTCCCGAGCGGCCCGTGATTGGCGCCGACGGCGGGGTGGATTTCAACGCCATCTACCACATGGCCAAGCTGCCCCAGGAGGCCTTCACCGCAGAGAACGTGCTCGAGTTGTTCGCGCAGCTCCCCGCCGATCTTCCCCTGGAGTCCAAGCGCGCGACCCTTCGGGTTACCCTCGGGGCGATGGCCAAGACCAGCGGCGTGACCATCCACAGCGTGCTTGCCGACGCCAGTCGCAAGCTTGCCGCGCTCGCTTCGTATTCCGAGAGCCACGACGTGCAGGCGAGCGCCTTTGTGAAGACCTCCCAGGTCCAAATCGCGCAGCTCAATTCCCAAATCGCGAGCCTGAACAGCGCGATGGTGGACGCCAAGTCACAGGCTTCCAAGGTCTCGAAGGCATGCGAGGACGAGTCCCACCGGCTCGACGATGTGGTCGAGTTCTTCAGCCTCGACACAGGGGCCAGCAACAACGCCTAGCACGGCGCCTCGGGGGCTGGGTTCCGGGACCGCAATCATTTGGCCCGCGCGCTGCCCCTTGATCCCATGCGCGCCGAAACGGTACCATTAGCAGACCAAGCCGGGGACTGCCAACCGCCGGGGCGGCACGGGTGTCTTGCCCGTACGCCCCGCGCGCTTCCAGCCGAAGGATATGGAATCCGCGCGAAACGGAATCGACAGACACCCCGAACGAACTAACAGAGAGGAAAGTACATCATGCCAGCAAAACAGCTTCTTTACGATGAGAATGCGCGCCGTGCCCTTGAGCGCGGTGTGGACAAGGTCGCCAACGCGGTGAAGGTCACCCTTGGCCCCAAGGGACGGAACGTCGTGCTCGACAAGAAGTGGGGCAGCCCCACGATCACCAAGGACGGCGTGACCGTCGCCAAGGAGATCGAGCTCGAGGACCCCTACGAGAACATGGGCGCCCAGCTCTGCAAGGAAGTCGCGTCGAAGACCAACGACGTTGCCGGCGATGGCACGACCACCGCGACGGTTCTCGCCCAGGCGATCGTCGGCGAGGGTCTGCGCTACGTGGCCGCGGGTGGCAACCCCATCGCGGTGAAGCGCGGCATCGATCAGGCCGTCGAAGCGGTGATTGCGGAGATCAAGAAGGCCTCCAAGCCCATCAAGGACAAGGAGCAGGTCGAGTTCGTCGCCACCATTGCGGGCAACGACAACGAGATCGGCAAGCACGTCGCCGCGGCCATGGACAAGGTTGGCAAGGATGGCGTGATCACGGTCGAGGAGAGCAAGGGCCGCGACACGACGCTTGAGGTCGTGGAGGGCATGCAGTTCGACCGAGGCTACATCTCGCCCTACTTCGTGACGGACCCCGAGCGGATGGAAGCGGTGCTCGAGAACCCGCTGATCCTGCTGCACGAGAAGAAGATCTCCAACGCGCAGGAGCTGATCGCGTTTCTTGAGAAGGCCGCGACCACCCGTCGCCCGATTCTCATCATCGCCGAGGACATCGAAGGCGACGCCCTGGCCACGGTCGTGGTCAACAAGATCCC
>CAYJMZ010000143.1:0-7621 GCA_964370995.1 uncultured Fimbriimonadaceae bacterium
ATGCCGGTGTTCGGCGGCACGGCCTTGAAATTGTTGAACGCCTGGGCGCCCCACTTGAGGAACTCGTACCGCTCGTTGTTGCGCTCGAACTCCAAGTCTCGGTTGATGGTGATCGCCGCCTCGGAGCCGTACGCGTCGACCTGTACGGAGTGGTCGATCACGAGTTCCACGGGCTGGAGCGGGTTGATCCTGCCGGGGCTGCCGCCGAGGGCGACCATGGCGTCGCGCATGGCGGCGAGGTCCACGACGCCCGGCACGCCGGTGAAGTCCTGAAGCAGGGTGCGGGCGGGAGAGAACGCGATCTCCCGGCTGGGCAGGGCCTTGGGGTCCCAGTTGGCGAGCGCGTCGATGTCCTCGCGCGTCACCGTGGTGCCGTCCTCGTGCCTGAGCAGGTTTTCGAGCAGGATCCGCAACGAGAACGGCAGGCGGGACACGCGCGCGCCAAGCGCTCCCAGATGGTAGTACCGAAGGCGTCGTCCGTTGGTCTCGAGAGTGGTTTTCGCTGGGAAACTGCTCATGTGTCGGCCTCGGTGCCATCCCAATCTTACCCATGCAGGGGGCTGCGCCGAGGCTAGGAGAGGCGTTCGATGGAGTAGCGTGCGAGCGCCACCAGCGCGGGCGAGCGCACCGAAGAATCCAACGCCGCAAGCCCCGCTTCGACCTCGCGCGCGGCCTGAACGCGCGCCTCGTCGATCCCGTGGAGCGCCGGGTACGTCGCCTTGCCCCGCAGCCGGTCGGTGCCGGCGGCCTTGCCCAGGGCCTCGGGGGTCGAGAGCTCGTTGAGCAGATCGTCCGCAATCTGGAACGCCAGCCCCACGTGCGCGCCATACCGGGTCAGCGACGCCACGTCGGCCTCGGACCCCCCGCCCAGGATCCCCCCGATTTCGCACGCCGAGGCGATCAGCGCGCCGGTCTTGCGCGTGTGGATGAACGCGACCGTGGCCGCCTCGGGCTCGCGGCCCTCGCTGAGCACGTCCATGACCTCGCCGCCGACGAGCCCGTCCGATCCGCTGGCCCTGGCCATACTGTGCATCATGCGCACCACCGTGGCGGGCGGGACGGGCAGGCTCGCCATCACTTCGAACGCCAGCGCGAACAGCGCGTCGCCGGCCAGCAACGCCAGGCCCTCTCCGTACTTCATGTGGCATGTGGGGACCCCCCGGCGCAGGGCGTCGTCGTCGATTGCCGGCAAATCGTCGTGGATCAGCGAGAAGCTGTGCACGATCTCGATCGCGCATCCCGCGTCCAGAGCGTGCTCCGGCCGGCCGCCCACGGCCTCGCAGGCGCTCATGCACAGCGCCGGGCGCAGACGCTTGCCCGAAGCGAGGCACGAGTAGCGCATCGCCTCGTGGAGTGGCTGCGGCGCCCGGGCGGGCGGGGGAAGGAGGTCGGCGAGCCTGGCATCGATCATCTCCGCGTACCTCGCAAGCAGGGTGGGCGCGACCATGGGCCGAGTTTACCGGTGCCTGGTCCGCCCCTTTGGTAAACTCCCCGCATGGCGATGCTTCGACCCTTTCGCGGCCTACGCTTCGCGGACTCCGATGCGTTGGCCCGATGTGTGGCGCCGCCGTACGACGTGCTGTCCCCCGAGGAGCGCGAGGCGCTTGCGGGGCAGGATATTCACAGTATCGTGCATCTGACCTTGCCTGAATCGCGCGTGGACGACCGCAGCAAGTATGTGAAGTACGCCCGCAGCGCGGCCGCCCTAAGCCAGTGGCGCCGCGAGGGGGTGTTGGTCCCCGAGAAGCAACCCGCGTTCTATCGCTACACCCAGACGTTCACGGTGAAGGGGATCCCCGGGCCGATCGCCCGCACCGCGTTGATCGCCCTGATCAAAATCGAGCCGTACGAGAAAGGCGTGGTGCTGCCCCACGAGCAGACGTTCCCCAAGCACAAGGAAGACCGCCTGCGCATTCTCGAGGCCACGCGGGCCCACCTCGAGTGCATCTTCGGGCTGTTCGAGGACCCCGACCGCCGCACGTACGACGCGATTGCAGGGGCGCCCGGCACCTCCACGGTGAGCGTGGACACCCCGGACGGCGTGTCCCACATCCTGGAGCCGATCGACGACCCCGATGCGTGCCGAGACCTCGCCGCACGCCTGGCGGACAACACCGTGTGGATCGCCGACGGCCACCACCGCTACGAGACCGCATGCACCTTTCGCGAGGCCTTGGGGGTTCGGGATGGCCTCGTGCCCGAGGACTTCATGATGATGGCGCTGAGCAGCATGTCCGACCCCGGGCTGGTGCTGCTGCCCACGCATCGCACCCTCAAGCAGCTGCCCGTGCCGGCTGCGCAGCTCGACGAAGTGCTGCAGCGGCACTTCAACGTGCGCAAGGTGCCGAACAGCACCCTGATGGGCGAGGTGCAACGCCTTGCGTCCGGCGAAGCGCGGGTGTTCGGGGTGGCGCTCCCCGGGGGAATGGGCCTGCTTGCCACCCTGGAACAACCGACGGATGCGATCCGGCTCGTCAAAGGAGAGGGCAGCGACTTGCTCAAGATGCTCGACGTCACCATCCTTCACTCCGTCATCTTCGAGCGGTTGCTGGGAATTCGGGCACTCGATGCGATCGGCTACACGCGGGACGCCGACGAGGCGCTCGCTTCGGTGGAGAGCGGCGCCGCTGCGGCGTTTCTGATGAATCCGCCCTCGGTCGCCGACATGCGCCGCATCGCTCTTGGCGGCGAGAAGATGCCGCAGAAGAGCACGTTCTACCATCCCAAGATCCTCAGCGGCCTCGTGCTTTGGTCGCTCAACGATTTTTGATCTCATGAGAGTCCGACTTCTGGGCACGGGCGCCGCTGATGGAATTCCCGGTTGGTTATCCGACTCGGAGGTGAGCGTCCACGCCCGGGCCGTCGGCGGGCGCGAGATCCGTTCGCGGAGCGCCGCGCTGCTCGATGGCCACCTCAAGATCGACCTCCCGCCCGATACCGCCTGGCAGATGGCGCGCGACAACCTGAACGCGTGCGACTGGACCGCACTGGTGTTCACCCATTCGCACAACGACCACCTCGCGGTGGACGAACTCCAGTACGGGATGTTTCCCTTCAACGAGAACGCGTACCTTCCGTTCCCCGTGTATGGCAACCGAACGGTGTGCGAAATCGTGCGGGCACGGTATCCCGCGTGGCCGATCGAGGTTGTCGAGACGCGCTGTTTCGAGCCCTTCGTGCACATTGGAACCACGGTGACCCCCGTTCGGGCGCACCACGGCGGAGGCGCGGAGGACACCCAAAACCTGCTTTTCGAGCGCGACGGCCGGACGCTTCTCTACGCGACCGATACCGGAATCTGGCGCGAGCCGACGTGGGAGTTCCTCCAGGGACGCCAGGTCAACGCGCTTGTCATCGAGTGTACGGAGGGTCTCGGCGGCACGAATTTCGAGGGCCATCTCGACGTGGACGAGTGCTTTGAGGTCGTCCGGCGCCTCAGAACAATGGGCACCCTTCAGGCTGATTCGAGGGTGTGGACCACCCACCACAGCCAGCAGGGGAGGGCGACGCACGCCCAGTTGGTACAGCTGCTCCAAGAGGAAGGTATCCTCGCTGGGTACGACGGATTGGAGATCGACGTGTGATGGCGAGGCGTTCCAAGCGCTTGAACCGTCCTTAGAGTCGCCAACGGATTGGCGGGCGCAATACGGCCAGGATGGCCGTCCTTCCCCTCAAGCCGCCGATCCTCGTCGTTGCAACGAGGGTTCTATGTCGATCGTGGGCAAATGGTTTGGATTCGGGACGGACGACGGCTACGACTCTGGCGTTCGCGCGTTCGAGGCTGGCCGTTACCAAGAGGCCGCCGATTTCTTCGAAACGTGCCTGGCGGGCACCAAGGACTCGACCCTCAGGCGGCTTGCCCGCTTCTTCTCGGTGCAGAGCCACGCCGCATTGGGCTTGGACGCGCTCGAGGCGGGGGACGTCGGGAAGGCGGAAATCGCATTTCGAAGCGCGTTAGACCTTCAACCGGCGTATCCGGACCTGCATTGCCTCTATGCCCGAGCGTTGGCGGCCCGTGGAGATGTCGCCGGGCAGGAGCGAGAACTCCGCATGGCCATGGAGATCAACCCGTTGTACGCCGATGCCGCCCTTCGTCTGGGGCAGTTGGCGTACGCGCGGGGAGATCGTGACGCCGCGGTGGCCATGGTCGCAACCGCCGTGCGGGTTGGCAAGGGTGTCGATGTGGAGGCGTACCGGCGGTTTGCCGACGCCCACCAGACGGGCGCGTACGAGGAAGCCTGCACGATCTTGTCGCGCCTGAGCGTTCAGCCGACCCCGCCCGCGATGCAACAGGCCGCCGCGGCCGCAGCACTTGTCCACGCGAGGCGGTACGACGATGCGACACACGCTTACGAGGCGGCCTTGGCGCTTGAGCCGGGCTATGCCGATGTGCGTTGCGCGTATGGACAGGCCCTCTTGGAACTCGACCGCATCGACGACGCCGTGAAGCAGTTCGAGTGCGCCCTGGCGATCAATCCCAAGTACGCCGACGCGCACGCGTACCTCGGCGTGTCCCTGCGCCGGCTGGGCCGATTGGCGGAGTCCAAGGACGCGTTTCGGCGCGCGTTGGCCTGCAATCCGGACCACCCGATCGCCTCCCTCGAGCGAACGCGTCTCGGCTAGGCTCCCTTCGGTGTTTTAGAGTGCGCGGACTCCCGGTCCGCGCTTTGCAGGGCGGCGGAGCCGCTTCGCGGCGTGGGAAAGCGCGGACTGCGTCAGCGCACTCTAAAACCGGACCCCTGCGCCACGAAGGGGGTGACCTTGCCGAGTGTCACGCGATCGAGCCAGTACGTCAGGCCGTAGGGTCCTTCGATCGCCTGGATGCGCGGGAGCCGGAACGGATCGAACTGAGCACTCATGGGCGACGGCGCCGGGCCCGCGCCCACGAGGAGCACGGCTTTGTGGGTGATCGTCTCGCCCTGCCACGACACCCCTTGCAATAGGGCGCGCCGCTTCGGAGACACCCCCAGGGGAAGGGCGATCGAGTCGACGGCCCCCACCCCGAGCTTGTGCAAAAACGCTTGCGCTCCCCCGAGTTCTGCGGCCACCTCCCCGTCGGACAACTTGGCGAGGCTGCGGTGGGTGAGGGTGTGGCTCCCGATCTCGCACCCGCGCCCAGCGAGCCAGTCGAGCTTCGCCCGCACCCATTTGGACTGCCCCCAGGGCGTTGGCGGCAGCACGTAAAAGCTCGCCCGCACGGGGAAATCCGGGTGTTCCTTGGCGAACGCGTCCCAAATGCCGACCGCGCACTCGGGGTCCAGCGAACCGTCATCGCGGAAACGCAACTGCGAGGGATCGGAATCGTCGAACGTGAACACCACGGGTGAGGCCCCCGGGGCGAGATCGATGAAACCACCGAGCATGTCCCGTACCGTCGCAGGCCGGAACCCCATGTCGTAGAGGCGCTTCAGATCGCCACGGAAGCGTGAAAACGAACGATCCCAGCGCGCCTCTTCCTTTCGGACCCTGTGGTACTCCACAATGAGCACGTCCCCCGATGCATTGAATGCGCGGTCCGTGGCGCGCGTTGGACCTGGGGCAGGCCTCTCGACGTAGGACGGAGGAGCGAGATTTGGCCCCGGACGCGACTCCTTTCCGCACCCGGCAACGAGCAGCATCAAGAGAACGGCACCATGCACACGAACCTTCATCGTCGTTTGATTATTGCCGGGTTGGTGGTCGTGTGCGTCGCGGGTTGCGCAAAGGGCAGGCCAGACGCTGGCGTGGGCGCACCCGCCGCCGCCTCGCCAGAAGCTGCGACTGGGGCGAAGCGGGCACCGCGCTTCCCCAAGCCCGACAACGTGAGGGGGATCTACCTCACCGCGTGGAAGGCGGGCGAGCCGAAGATGCTCGGCAAGGTGTTGGCGTTGATCGACCGCACCGAACTCAACGCCCTGGTGATCGATGTGCGCGACGCGGGGCACGTGTACTTCAAGGGGGACATTCCGCTGGCCAAGGAGGCCGGGGCGATGACCGTGGCGGTGGTGCGGCCCGACAAGCTGTTTGCGCGGCTTGAGGAGGCCAAGGTGTATCCGATCGCGCGGGTGGCGTGCTTCCGAGACAACTTCGTTCCCAAAAAGCGTCCCGACCGGGCGGTGTTGACCCAGAACGGCAAGCCTTGGAAGGACGCCAGCGGCCACACGTGGCTGGACCCGTACAACCGGAAGAACTGGGAGTACATCGCCGCGGTGGTAGACCTTGCGCTGGACGTGGGCTTTGCCGAGATCCAACTCGACTACGTGCGGTTCCCCAGCGAGGGCAAGGCGTCCACCCAAGTGTTCCCCTCGAAAGCCGCCTACCCCGACGCAAAGGCCAGTCCCACGGACGTCGTGGTGGCCTTCGCGCGCTTCATCGGACAGCGGGTGAGGGCTCGGAACGCGGTGTTCTCGGCGGACATCTTTGGCATCGTGAGCAGCAGCGCATCGGATCAGGGGATCGGGCAGGAACTGGAGACGGTCGCCGAGCCGTTCGACGTGATCTGCCCAATGGTTTACCCGTCGCACTTCGCGCGCGGCGAGTACGGGATCAAGGATCCGAACGCCTCGCCGCACGCCATCGTGCGCAGGTCTCTCGGCGATTACGCGCGGCGTCTACCCCGCAAGGCGATCCGGCCCTGGCTACAGGACTTCTCGCTCGGCGTGCCCTACGGCAGGGCCGAGGTACGCGCGCAGATCAAGGCCGCCCGGGAGATGGGGTACGGCGAGTACCTGCTGTGGAACCCGCTGGGGCGCTACACGGAAGGCGGCGTCAAGGACAACTCCGACCTGCCCCTAGCCACGCCGCTCAAAGTGCCTTAGCAGGGTGCTGAAGAAGGGGCTTGCACCATTTGTTCCCGTGCCACCCTCATCTTGGGGGTGCGTGTGGTGCAAACTCTCGGCGAAAGCACCCCCGACACGAGGGTGGCACGGTCGCGTCGGCCCTCTTCAGCACCCTGGTAGGCTTCAGCCCGGGGAATCCGGAACCCCGGGCTGTGGCTACTTGCCCTTGATCTTCGTCGCGGCGTCCTTGGTCCACGCGGCTGCGCCACCCGGGAGGTAGCCGGATTGCCCCAGCAAGGAGCCATCGGCCTTCAGGAAGAGGATGGTGGGGTACCCTTGAATCTGGTACTTGCGCGCCAGGCCGAGGTTTTGTGCCTTGAGGGTCTCAGACTGGGCCTTCTGCTGCGGGAAATCGAGTTCGAGCAGGACCACATTCTTGGCGGCCCACTCCTTGAATGCGGTCTTGGAAAAAACCTCGGCCTTGAGCTTCTTGCACCAGGCGCACCAGTCGCTGCCGGTGAAATCGGCGAGGATGGGTTTGCCGGTCTTCTTGGCAACCCTGATCGCCTCGCCGTAGGACGTGTACCACTTGGCGTCCGCTGCCTGGGCCATCACCGTGACGGCCATCAACGCGGCCACGGCAAGAATCGTCTTCAATCGCATCATGCCTCCTTATAACGTCGCCCCGGTTCCAGGGTTCCCAGAGGCCAGACTGGTGCGGCGAGGGACTTGTGGTGCTCTTTCAAGCCTATCGATAAGGGTTCCCGGCTCGGTCCCCTTTGGGAGTGGGGGGGGGGGGGGGGGGGGGGGTGGGGCGCGGGGGGGGGGGGGGGGGGGGGGGGGGGGGGGGGGGGGGGGGGGGG
>CAYJMZ010000144.1:0-7586 GCA_964370995.1 uncultured Fimbriimonadaceae bacterium
TAGCCTCGACAGCTGAACCTGCCGAGGCATGAGGGGGTAGGGGCAGACTCTTATTGGGACTGGATTGGTGCTAGGATCGCGTCGATTCAAGCCTGTTCCGGGGCTTCATCAGGCCGCATGCCCGGGATGAGGCGCACGATGATCTTTCGCGCCTCCAAATCGATGGACGTGACGAACGCCTTGACTGCGGGAATCAGGATCTCGCCGACGACGAGAACGTCCTGCGCGGGGTAGCGCTCGACGTTGTCCACGACACCCAGGCGTTCACCTTCGGGGGTGAACACTTCGAGGCCGAGCAGGTCTGCGGTTCGGTATTCGTCGGCCTCAAGTTCGGGCGGGGTGTCCTCGGCGGAGATGTAGGCCCACTTCAGCCCCTCGGCCTCGGTAATCGTCGATGCGATGCCCAACAGCAGCACGGGGCGTCCATTGTGCCAACGACACTCGACGATCTCGGTCCAAACCTCGCCGACACGCACGCGCGATCCCACCTTGAATCGGATGGCGAAGTCGGTGCTCGATTTGACCTTGACGTGCCCGCGCAACCCGAACTCGCCCACGATCTGGCCGATTTCGATCATTGCCGAGGGAAGGGAAGACTGTGGGGAACCCGACTCGAAGCGGGATTCCATCGCCCCTATTCGGTGACGATCTTGACGAACGCCCTTTCGCGTTCCTTGGCCGCAACGGCGGACACGACGCACCGGATGGCCGTCACGACACGGCCGTTCTTGCCGATCACCTTGCCGACATCCTCTGGTGCGGCGTGGACAAAGAACGTTCGGGTGCCGCGATCCTCTTCCTCTTCGATTTCCACCTCGTCGGGGCACTCAACAACCGCCTTGACGAGATGTTCGACAAATCGACTGTAGCTCATTCCGGGGTCTCCTCTACAGCACTTTCGGGAACGACCACCTCGGGGGGGGCTTCGGTTGCGGGCGCCTCGACGATGGGCTCGGCCTCGGGGACCTCCGCTACGGGTGCGGCAACGGGCTCGGGGATCGGTTCCGGCTGCTTGGCGGGTGCGGCGGACGCGATGACCGATTGCACGGACATGGCCGCCGTGCGCTTGTCGAGAAACGAGTACGCCTTCTTCGCGCCCGGGCGTACGGTGAAGTAGCGCTCGAGCACCCCAACCTTGTTCAAAAGGCGAGCGGTGGTTTCCGTCGGCTGTGCGCCGATCATCAACCAGTGCAACGCGCGCTCTTCGTCGATTTGAATCTGAACGGGCTTCCGCACGGGATCGTACGTGCCGATCGTTTCGACGAATCGTCCATTTCGGGCCGCCGTGCTGGGTGTGACCACCACGCGGTAAAACGGGCGGGCCTTGGTGCCGATCCGTCGCAGTCTAATCTTTACCACTTCGCTGTCTCGTCTCCTTCAGGTTCGCATGGTGCGCACCTTGCGAACCGCCTATTATATCCCCAAGCGGGTGCATTACCTTCGCCTTCGCCCCTTTTTCATCATGCGCTGCTGCATCTTTCCGAGCTGCTTCATGCTCTTGCGCATCTCGTAGA
This sequence comes from uncultured Fimbriimonadaceae bacterium, assembly GCA_964370995.1. Lineage (GTDB taxonomy): Bacteria > Armatimonadota > Fimbriimonadia > Fimbriimonadales > Fimbriimonadaceae > JAMLGR01. Next base: position 1,515 of record CAYJMZ010000144.1, read on the forward strand.
GCTGTTTCAGGAGGGAGTTCACCTCCTCGACGCTCGTGCCCGAACCCGCGGCGATGCGCTTGCGGCGAGACCCGTTCAGCAGGTCGGGATTCGCACGCTCCCGGCGGGTCATGCTGAGGATGATCGCCTCGATTCTGTTGACATGGCCGTCGTTCAGCTGATTGAGGGCCTCTTCGGGGATCTGGGCGCTCAGGCCGGGGATCATCTTGATCACGTTCTTCAGGGGCCCCATCTTGCGCATGGTGCGGAACTGCGAGAGCATGTCGTTGAAATCGAGGTTGCCCGACCTGACCTTGCCCTCGAGCAGTTTCGCATCGTCCTTGTCGATCGCCGTCTCGGCGCGCTCGATGATCCCGAGGATGTCGCCCATGCCCAGAATGCGCTGGGCCATGCGGTCGGGATGGAACACGTCGAGCGCGTCCACCTGCTCGCCCAGGCCGATGAACCGCACGGGAATGCCCGTGGCGGCCTTGACGCTGAGCACGGCCCCGCCGCGGGTGTCTCCGTCCAGTTTCGTGAACACCGCGCCGGTGACGGGCACCACGTCATGGAACGCGCGGGCCACATTCACGGCCTCTTGGCCCGTTGTGGCGTCGAGGACCAGCAGCACCTCGTTTGGCTTCACCGCATCGCCGATCGCGCGCAGTTCTGCCATCAAGGGCTCGTCGATCGTGAGTCGGCCTGCGGTGTCGACGATCAGCGTGTCGAGCATCAGGTGCCGGCACCGCTGAAGGGCTTCGCGCGCGATCTGAACCGGCGCCTGACCGGCCGCACCGACGTACACGGGCACATCGATCGACTCGCCGAGCACCTGAAGCTGCTGGATCGCCGCGGGGCGCTGCACGTCGCACGCGGCCATCATCGGTTTCTTGCCCTCGCCCTGCAGCCACTTGCAAAGTTTCGCCGCCGTGGTGGTCTTTCCCGAGCCTTGAAGGCCGCACATCAACACGACGGTCGGAGGGGAAGGCGCCCAATGGAACCCTTCCGTGCCCCCTCCGAGCATCTCGGCCAACTCGTCCCGGACGACCTTGATGATCGTCTGGTCCGCGGTCAGGCTCCCGAAAACGTCCTCTCCGACGGCCTTTTCGCGGACCCGGGCCACGAACTCCTTGGCAACCTGGAAGTTCACGTCGGCCTCCAAAAGGGCCACCCTGACCTCTCGGAGCATCTCGACGACGTCGGACTCGGTCAGCCGCCCCTTCGCGCGCAGCGCACCGACGATGCCGGCAAGCCGCCGTGTGAGGGTGTCGAGCATGCCCAGAAGTGTACCGGTGCCGCGCCGTGGGCACGAAGGCCTACGGAGGGCCGACGGAACCACCGAGACTAGAATTGACGTCCGTAAAAGGTGACGACGATGTCCAAAGCAATCAAGACCTCGACCCAGCGTGCCTCCTGCAGATGCAGCCACACCCCGTGGCTCGGCGTGATCGCGATCGCCGGTCTGGCGACCGCCGCGGCGCTGTTGATCGCGCGCAAGCTCCGCAACAACGCACTGATGCAGAGCGCGGAGGACCTCGTGGAAGCGTGCGATTCCGCGGTGCAGGCGCTGGAGAAGCGCATGTCCTCAGATCTCCGCCTCGCAGGCTGAACCGCCCCAGCGTCAACGGCAACGGCGGGGGAAGCGCTCTGATATCATTATGATATCGTTCTGATAATCATTATTATGTCCGTTTCGGGTTGGACGGGATCTTGGGTTGGATCCGTCGCTACAACCAGTGCGGGGTTTGTTCGCCGCCGCCCTTCCTCTTGGCGTACGCCTTTGCGGCATCTTCGAAACTCATCGTCGGATTGGAGTGTTTCAAGCCCTTGGCTGCGAGCAGCGTGTCGAAGATGGACGTGTTTTGCGTGAGGCCCGCAAACGCCTCGCGTCCCGGTCCGATGGCCGTCACCCAAACGTGGTCCGACGTGTGGTTCGTGCTGGTCCACGTGGTCTTCGTGTGGTTTCCCAGCACGATCGCAAGCGTTGCGTACAGGTTTCCGTAGAAGATCGAGCCCGAGAAAGGCGATTTGCCGGCGGCCGCGCTCGCCACGATTTCAGCCTCCTCCGGGGTCAACTCAATGCCCAGAAGCTCCTTGACGGCGTCTCGCACCCCAACTGCCGCCATCGGCTTGGGAACCTTGGCAAACAGCTCGCCATAGCTGGCCCTCATGCCGTTGAGCAGTTTCAGACCCGCGGTGGACTCGATGTACTCGGCCCCAGCCCCGTTGAGGCCGGGGTTGCCGTTGCCGTGGTCCGATGTGACCACCACGAGAGTCTCGCCGTCCTTCAGGGCGAACTCCACGGCGACCTTCACCGCATTCTCGAACGCGATCTGATCATAGAATGTCGCGGCTAGGTCGTTCGAGTGCGCCCCGTGGTCGATTCTGGCGCCCTCGATCTGCAGCAGGAACCCGTTGGAGCCCTTGCGAAGCCGCTCGATCGCGGAGGCGGCCATCTCGGCAAGGGACGGGACCGTCGCCAGGAGGATCGGGTTGTTTTCACGATCCACGGTGTACGGCAGGTGTCCGTCGCTGAAGATGCCCAAAAGCCTGTTGCTCGAAGACGTCAGCATCTCGCCACGCGTGCGGCACACCGCGTAACCCCCGCGTTGGTACAGCTCCGCGACGTCGATCTTGTCCTTGCGCTTGCCTGGATCGAAGAACCGCGCACCACCGCCCAACAGAACGTCGACCGCACCGTCCGCCAGGTAGCGCTCCGCGATCCCAGCCTCATCGTCGCGCGACATGTGGTTCACGGCGAACCCAGCCGGCGTCGCGTGGGTGATCGTCGCCGTGGTGGCCAGTCCGACACGCACCCCGGCGGCGTGCATCAGCTGAGCGAGCGTGCGCAGCTCGGTGCCGTCCGGAAACATGTTCACCTGACCGTTCCAGATGTGCCGGCCACAGCCCCATGCGCTGCTGGCGGCGGACGAATCGGTGACCACCGAGTTCAGCGAGCGCGTGTCCTGGAGCCCGTTGGTGGCAAACGGCTGCTTCATCAGCCACGCCCAGTAGGAGTTCTTGCCGTGGTTGATCTGCGCAAGGTGATCCACCATCGTGGGGATGCCGGCGCTCATCCCGTCTGAAACGCAGAAAATGACGTTCTTGACCCGCCGAACACGTGCGTTTGGGGCTTGCGCATGCGCAAACGGCGAAAGGGCCGACACCCCCAATGCCCCCAAACTCCCTTGCAACAACTCCCTGCGCGTTACATGCTTGCCCATCGATTCCCAGCCTCCAAGCCGCATCCTACCGCCGGACGACCTCCGAGCAGGGCGCTGAAGAAGGCCGACGCAACCGTGCCACCCTCGTGTCGGGGGTGCTATCGCCGAGAGTTCGCACCTAACGCACCCCCAAGATGAGGGTGGCACGGGATCGGAAACGTCCGTGGCGCGAGAACAATTGGTGCAAGCCCCTTCTTCAGCACCCTGCGAGGACGGTAAAACGGACACATGAGTCAAGCAGCACAGCGCGTGTCGGCCGTCCTGGCGGCCCTCCTGATCGCCACATCGGGCGCCTTCGCCCAGCGCAAGGCGGTCCTGATCTCGTGGGACGGGGCCGCCGACTGGGTTGTGGACAAGCTGCTGGCCGAGGGAAAACTGCCCAACGTGGCGCGCATGATGCGAAATGGCGCCCACGCAGAGTCGGTGACCCCCGCCTTCCCTTCCAAGACCGCCGTGGGGCACGCCGCAATCTTCACCGGCGCTTGGGGCGATGTGAACGGAATCACCGGCAACAGCGTGCCCCTTCTGCCCGCCTCGGAACACACGCAACTCGAGACGCAGTCCGGATTCTCGTCGCTGGCCCTGCTAGCCGAACCGCTGTACATCACCGCAGCCAAAGCCGGACGCAAGGTCGCGGTGCTGTCCGCCACACAGAGCTACCCTGAAACTCCCCATGTGGCCGGTCTGAAGGCTGCGGGCGCTCCCGAGGGCCGCTATCGGTCCTTCAGCGGATTCGAACACCTCATGTTCCCCGGCAAGATGGTGGACACGACCAAGAGGGTCGTTCCGCTGGAGAGCTGGCCTTCCCTGCCCAAGGGACTGGGCCCCTACCGGGAGATCTCCCTCAAACTGGGAGCCGAGGAGTTCTTCTTCCTGTTCTTCGACGATCCCAAGGACCCGGTGAAGGGCTACGACTCGATTCTGGTGAGGCAGCACAACCGCTCGGCCAACAGCAACCGCGGGGAGTGCGTGTTGAAGCCGCTTGAGGCGTCCCCTTCCCTCTCGGGCTGGAGCCCGGCGTTCCACCTCGTCGACAACGAGCTCTCGGGGAACGTCTACTTCCGCCTGTTCTCGATGTCTCCGGACCTCGACAAGCTCGAGCTGTATCAGCGCAAGGTCAGCGGATTGCGCGGAGCCGCAACGCACGAAGAGATCGAGAGCTACACGGACGTGTACGGCGGCTTCCACGACGACGTGTTTCGCAACTACGCCAACGGTGTGTTTGGCGCCCCGCTTTGGAGTGGAGGGGAGGGTGAGGCCGAGCGCCGGGTCGTCGAAATGGTGCGGCTGGACTGCGAGTTCCTCAAGCGAGGCACCCGCTACGCGCTGAAGCGATGGCAGCCCGACCTGCTGACCCACTACACACCGATGACCGACAGCGCGGGCCACACGTGGATGGGCGTTCTGGACCCCGAGAGCCCTGCGTACAACGCGGAGTTGGCCGCGAAGATCTGGCCCTACTACGAGCAGATCTACGGCTTGCAGGACGACTGGCTGGGCGATGTGCTCGACCAAGCGGATCGCAACACCGTCGTCGCACTGGTCAGCGACCACGGGATGGCTGGCACGGGCAAGACGTTCTATCCCAACGCGGTGCTCGAGAAGGCCGGCCTGGTCGTGCGGACCATCACAAACACCATCCAGCTCGCTCAAACCAAGGTGTTCGCGCCCCCGTACGGCGATTTCTTCGTGGTGGCCAACGTTGACACGCGAAAGGGCGGCATCGTGGGCCCCCAGGAAAAGGATGCCCTTCTCCAAGAGGCGGCGATGGTGCTGCGCGCGGCCCACGACCCCGACACGGGCGCGCCGATCGTGACGAACGTGTGGACGCGCGCCGAAGTGGCCGCACTTGGCGGAGGCGGGCCCGTGGGTGGAGACCTGTACCTGGAATTTGCACCGGGTTACTCCCCCTCCTCCGGCGTGAGCGACAAGATGGTCGTGAAATCGAGCTCCCCGATCGGGACGGGCACGCATGGCTTTTGGCCCCTGCGCCCCAAGATGCAGGCGATTCTCTACATGGTCGGGCCCGGCATTCCCAGAGGCATGACATGGGCAGATGCTCGTCAAATCGACGTCGCCCCAACCCTGGCGGCCCTCATGGGAATCCCGTCTCCGGCGCAGGCGACCGGCCGCAACCTTCTCGGTGGGATCAAGTAGCGGCATCGGGGCTGCTTGCTTGGAAGTCGTGGATTTCGGGCGGCAGTGCCCGCAGACGTTCTAGAATCCAATCCATGGGTCTTCCGCCGACGTTGGGTGCCACCGTATGAGGGTGATCATGCTCTCGTGGGAGTACCCTCCCCGGATCGTCGGGGGAATCAGCCCGCACGTGTACGACCTGTCGCAGCAACTCGCGGCCAAGGGCGTCGAAGTGCACGTGGTGACCAAGAACACGGCGCTCGCTCCAGACGAAGAGGTCGAGGCAAGCGGCGTGCACGTACACCGGGTCCACCTCGACTCGACACCGTCGGACTTCATCCACGAGATCCAGTTGCTGAACGTCGCGACCGAGCGCCGGGTGAGGACCCTGCTCGAAGACTGGCGCCCTGGAGGCGAGCCCACGCTGTTTCACGCCCACGATTGGCTCTCGCTGGACAGCGCGCGCGAGTTGAAGTACGAGTACAACCTCCCCCTCGTTGCCACGGTGCACGCGACCGAGGAGGGCCGCAACGGGGGCATCCACAACGACACCCAGCGCTACATCCACGAGCAGGAGTACTGGCTCACGTACGAGGCATGGCGCGTGATCGTGTGTTCCGAGTTCATGCGAAGGGAGGCCACGCGCCTGTTCGCTTGCCCCGAGGACAAGGTCGATGTCGTGTTCAACGGCGTGGACGCGGCAAAATTCGCGTTCAAGTGGACGGAGCAGGCG
>CAYJMZ010000145.1:0-7548 GCA_964370995.1 uncultured Fimbriimonadaceae bacterium
GGGGGGGGCGCCGCCCCCCCCGCCGGGGCCCCCCCCCCCGCCCCCCCCCCCCCCCCCCCCACTCCCAAAACGGATCGCACTCCCAACTACGCGCGGAACTGCTCGAGGAAGCGAAGGTCGTTGTCGAGGAAGTGGCGCAGGTCGTCGATGCCGCGCGCGAGCATGGGGATGCGCTCGACCCCCAGGCCGAAGGCGAAACCGCTGTAGCGCTCGGTGTCGATGCCGTACGACTCGAGGATGTTGGGGTGGATGAGGCCAGCGCCGCCGAGTTCGATCCAGCCGGAGGACTTACACACGGGGCAACCTTCGCCGGCGCAGAACGGGCAGGAGATCGCGTAGTCCACGCCGGGCTCGACGAAGGGGAAGAAGTCGGGCCTGAAGCGCACCTGCACGTCATCGCCGAACATCGCGCGGGCGAATTGGCCCAGCGTGCCCTTGAGGTGTGCCATCGACACGCCCTCGTCGATCATGAACGCGTCCACCTGGTGGAACGTGTGGCCGTGCGTGCGGTCCACCGCCTCGTTGCGGAAGCACCGTCCGATTGTGAACACGCGAAGGGGTGGCGGGGTCTTCTCGAAGATGCGACCCTGGAGGGCGGTGCATTGGGTGCGGAGCAGGTGCGCGTCGTCGATGTAGAACGTGTCCTGCTCGTCCATCGCGGGATGGTCTTCCGGGTAGTTCAGAGCATCGAAGTTGTAGGTGGTAAGTTCAAGTTCTGGGGACTCAGCATAGCGAAATCCTAACCCCCCGAGCACCGCCTTGATCTTGTTGGCGGCCTGCTGGAGCACGTGTTCGGTGCCCACGCGCGTTTGGCGGCCGGGAAGGGTGACATCGATGCGATCCGCTTCGAACTGGCTAGCCTGCTCCCCAGCTTTGAGGGCGTGGTGCTGCCCCTCGATCTTGGCGGCCAGACGGGCCTTGAGTTCGTTGACGCGTTGCCCGAACAGGGGCTTTTCCTCGGGGGGCAACTGGCCGATCTGACGCAACAGGCCGGTCACGAGCCCGCTCTTGCCCAGAAACTTGATCTCCAATTCCTTGAGCGCCGCGGTGCCGCCAGCCTGGGCGATCTCCCCGTTGGCCTGCGTTTCCAGTGCTTCGATCGGTTGCATCGATTAGGTATGGCGTATCGGGGCCTGGGTTTGCAAGGGACCGCCCGTACGCCGCCTCCTTCGTGACGAACCACAAACCACTCATGCCCGCGCCATGTGATTTCCCCGCCCAAATGCGGAACAACATATTTACGGGGGCTTGGGCGTCCCTGTGGAGTTGGGATGTCCGAGATACCGGTGGAAGTCGAAGAGCCACAGAAGAAGAAGGGCGGGAAGCTCCCGATCATCATCGCGTTGGTCGTGCTGCTGGCCGGTGGCGGGTTCTTTATGATGAAGGGCCAAGGCAAGAAGGAGCCGCCCCCCCTCAAGTTGGGCACTATCGAGCCGCTTGCGGAGTTCTTGGTCAACCTGCAGGAGACGAACGTGTACCTGCGCACGGAGATGGCTCTTCATCTAAAGGATACGTTTACTAAGGAAGAGCTGGATAAAAGCCTGCCAGCCGTGCGCGACATCGTGAACGCGATCCTCCGATCCAAGAGCACCGAAGACATCCGTACCGCGGACGACGTGGCGTCGCTCAAGAGGGAGTTGGTCGAGGGGATCAACAAGGTTCTGGAGGCCGCCGAGGCCGACGCCCATCCGGTGGAGGTGCCGCCCGAGGCGACCGTCGGCACTGCCCCCAAGATTGGGACCGCCAAGGGGCCGGCGGCCAAGGACCCCAAGTTGGGCGCGGTGGCCAAGGAAACGGAGAAGCTCAAGGCACCCGCGCATCCCGACTGGGACTCGCAAACCGGTCCGGTGCTGAAGCTCTACTTCACCAGTTTCGCAACGACTTAACGACCGCTGGAGGGGCAAGGAAGAGGGCTCGCGTCGAAAGGCGCGGGCCCGAAACCTAACGCGGCTTGTGAGGTTTTCGAATCCGAAAGGCTAAAGAAGCAGACGGGGGTGCCGATATCCATACTGATGGCCCGAGAAGTGCGTTCCCCAAGGGAATCGCTTCGGCACGGCCTGAAGGTGTAGACCGTGTCGGAGATCCTGTCCCAGGCTGAAATCGAAGCGCTGCTCAGCTCCCTTGCCGATGGCGAGGGACCCGCTGCCGCGCAACCGGCTGGGCCCCCCAGTGCAACCGGCGTCCGTACCCGCCAGATCAAGAAGCCTGCTGTCGCCTACGAGGTTTACGACTTCCGGCGCCCCGACAAGTTCAGCAAGGACCAGTTGCGCACTCTGCAGATGCTGCACGAGACGTTTGCCCGACTCTCGGGATCCGCGCTCTCGGCCTACCTTCGATCGCCCGTCAGCATCGATCTGATCTCGCTCGAGCAGGTGCCGTACGAGGAGTATCTGCGCAGCATCAACCAGAGCGTGTTCGCGATCCTCTCGCTTCCTCCCCTATCTGGGCAGGCGGTGCTCGAGGTCGAATTCGGCCTGGTGTTCTCCATGATCGACCGCATGCTCGGCGGTCCCGGCAAGGGCATTCCCCGCACCGTGCTCACCGATATCGAACGACCCCTCATCCGCCAAATTCTCGAGCGGCTGTTTACGGCGCTCAAGACCGCGTGGGAGGGCGTCGTGGTGGTCACCCCAGGCATCGAGGGCATGGAGACCAGCGCACAGTTCGTGCAGATCGCGCCTCCGGGCGACATCGTGGTCACGATTCTTCTCGAGGTCAAGGTCGGCAACCAGCGCGGCGCGATGAGCCTGTGCATTCCGTACGTGGTGCTCAAGCCCATCACGGCCAAGCTCAGCGGCCAGAAGTGGTTTTCCACCGGCAACCGGCGCTCGGCCAAGGGTGCCCGCAACCTGCTGAGCCAGCAGCTGCAGGGCGCGAGCATCGACTGCAGCGTGCATCTGGGCAATGCTCAGGTCACGATGAGCGAATTCCTCAGTCTCAAGCCGGGCGACGTGCTGAGACTCGACCAACGCACCGAGCGAGAGCTTCGGCTTCTCATCGGCAATGTCCCCAAGTTTCACGGCAAGCCCGCCCTTCAGGGCAAGAAAGTGGTGTTCGCCGTTTCGCATCCGATCGAGGAGTGAGGTGATTTTCTTCCATGTCCGTCCAGCCCAGTGAATTGATCGGCCAATTGGCCGCGTTGCAGGAAGGCATCTGGCAGAAGGTCTCCGTGACCGTCAGCGAGGCGTCGGAGCAGGGCATCACGTTTGCGAACCCATTGACGGTTCAGGCAAGTCCGAACGAGTTGTTCTCGGAGTTTCAGGCGCCGGTGCTGGCCGTGCAGTTTGCCTTTGGGGCGACGCCGGAGAGCCAGCAGGTGGTGCTGTTCCCGCAAGAGACGTTCGCGTCGTTTGCGGCCCTTGTCAAGCAGGCGGTGGTCGATGCGGTGGACGAGAACCTCGTCGCCGACGTGCGCCCGTCGCTTGAAGCGCTCGTGCAGGGCCTGTGCCTTGCGATCGGCGAGCACGTGGGCGAACCCGTGGTGGCCACAGGCCTTACCCTGCGCTTCCAGACGTTCGCCTTCCCGCCGAACATGCAGCGGGGAGAGGACCTGGTCCGCACGCAGATTGCGCTGTCGGGCGAGGACCTCAACGGGTCTGCGATCTGGCTGATGGACATGGAGTCGGCGGCTTACGCGTTGGGGCAGGAGCTCGACACCGGCGCATCCAGCCCATTCGCGTCGATGCCCGAGGACGGGACGGGTGTGCTTCATCCGCTGCTCGCGAACGAGATCAGCGGCCTCGACCTCGTTCGCGACATTCCGCTGGAGATCAGCGTGGAGCTCGGGCGCGTGAAGATGCTGGTCAAGGAAGTGTTGGAGCTGGGGACGGGCTCGATTGTGGAGATCGACAAGGCCGCCGGCGAGCCTGTGGACGTCATGGTGAACGGCTTGAAGGTCGCCCGTGGCGAGGTCGTGGTCATTGAGGACAACTTCGGCGTGCGCATCACGGAAGTGATCAACCCCAACGACCGATTGGGCCAGATGGGTGAGGTCGCCTGATGCGGGGTTTCGCGACGCTTGTGGCTTCGGCGTTGGGCGCCGCGACCTATGCGGGCGACGCGCTGACGGGGATGAAGGCGGATCCGATCGGCTCGGGTGTGTCCGCGTCCGGTTCGAGCGGTGTCGGTTTCATGGCTCTGGTGCAGATGCTGGTGGCTTTGGCCATCGTGCTCGTCGTGGTCAAGTACGCCCTGCCAAAATTCGCTTCGACCTTCAACAGGCGTCTGGCGACGGGCACAGGCAGTTCGATCAAGATCGAGGAGTCTGCTGCGTTTGCGGGCGGCAACCTCTACGTGGTTTCGGTGCGCGGTAAGGAGCTGCTGCTCTCGGCGAGCGCTTCCGGCGTGGTGTGTTTGGCTGACCTGGCACAGGGGCCGGGCAAGCCGGAGGTTCCAGGATTTTCCGACCTGCTGGAAGCCGCGCAGGCCGCACCCCCGACCCGGGCTGCAGTGCGGGTCGACCCTCCCGAGGACACCTCTTCGGGCGATCGCATCGCCGACGCCCTCAAGCGCCTCGAGCGACTCGCAGGCTAAGACTCATGACGTTTCGAACACCCCCGCTTGCGCGCCTTATCCTGGTGATTTTGCTGGCCCTGGCGGCGGCGCTCGCCGTGGCGCAAGGCGCGCTCCCCACCCCGCAGGTGTCGATCAACCTCGGGCCTGCCGGCGGCGCGGCGGGCAAGGACGGCGACGTCAGCGCCTCGCTGCAGATCCTCGCGATGCTGACGGTGCTCAGCCTCGCCCCCGCGATTCTGATTCTCACCACGGCGTTCACGCGCATCGTGATCATCTTCGGGTTCCTGCGCAACGCGCTCGGCACGCCCACCATTCCTCCCAACCAGGTCGTGATCGGGCTCAGTCTGTTCCTCACGTTCTTCGTGATGGCGCCCACGTACGAGCAGATCAACGAGAACGCGCTCAAACCGTACATGTCCAAGCAGATCAAGATGGACGTGGCGATCAAGCGCGCGGAGGGTCCGCTGCGCACGTTCATGCTCAAGAACACGTACCAGAAGGACCTGCGCTTGTTCCTCGGCATTGCCAAGCAGAACCCGCAAACGCGCGACGACGTGCCGTTGGTGTCGCTGATTCCCGCGTTCATCATCAGCGAGCTGAAGACCTCGTTTCTGATCGGCTTCTACCTGTTCGTGCCGTTTCTGATCATCGATCTCATCGTGGCGTCCGGCCTGATGAGCATGGGCATGATGATGCTTCCGCCCACGGTGGTGTCGCTGCCCGCAAAGGTCTTGGTGTTCGTTCTCGCAGATGGGTGGAGCACCCTCGTGCAGGCGATCCTCTCGGGGTACAGGTAGATGGAAGAAGGGGCGGTTCTCGAGTTTGCGCGCCAGGGCATCACCACGGCGCTGATGGTGTCGATGCCGGTGCTGGCGGCCACGCTGTTCATCGGGGTGCTGGTGAGCATCTTCCAGGCGATCACGCAGGTTCAGGAGGCCACGCTGACGTTCGTGCCCAAGATGGTCGGTGTTGCGGCGATCGCGGCGGTGCTGGGCGGTTGGATGCTGAACACGCTCGTGGGGTTCTTGAATCTTGCGTTCGAGCACGTCGCCCGGATGGGGCACTAGAAACCGATGCGACTCGACGAGCCGATGCTGTTCGCGTTTCTGCTCGTGTTCGTGCGTTGCTCGGCGATGCTCGTGTCGTCCCCGGTGTTCGGCGCGCAGACCACGCCGCTGCCCGTGCGCATCTTGATGACCCTCTCGATTTCGGGGGCGATGACCGTCGCGCTCCAGCCTGCCGGCGTTCCGGTTCCGGGCGACCTGTACCTGCTCGCCGCCGCCGTGACGCACGAGGTGGTCGCCGGGCTCATCATCGGCATCTTCCTGCAGCTCGCGCTTCAGGCGGCCATGATGGCGGGCGCGATCATCGACCTGCAGGCCGGGCTCGGCATGAGCCAGACGCTGAACCCCGTTTCGGGCATTTCGTCGACGGTGCTGTCGCAGTACAAGTTCATGCTCGCGGTCGTGATCTTCCTGGTGATGAACGGGCACCACCTGATGCTGCAGGCGTTCGCCGACAGTTACGGTGCGTTGCCCTCGTTCGACGCGATCCACCTCCCTCGGTTGCACGCGGAACTGGTAAGCGCCGTGGGGCGCATGAGCCTCGTGGCGCTGCAGATCGCGGCCCCGGTGATGGCGGTCGGCATCGTGGTGGACGCGGCGTTGGGCGTGGTCAACAAGGCCGTACCGCAGATGCAGGTGTTCATGGTGGGCCTGCCCGCCAAGATCCTGATGGGCCTCCTGGCGATGAGCCTTGCGCTTCCTGCCCTTGCGTCGGCCGTGCAGAGCGGGGTTGTGGGAGCCACGGACTCCGTTTACAGCGTGTTCCAGATGCGCAGGTAGCCCATGGCCGAGAGCTCCTCATCGCAAGAAAAGACAGAGGAAGCCACACCCAAGCGGCGTTTGGAAGCGCGGCGCAAGGGAACGGTGGCGCGCTCGGTCGACCTCACCGGTGCGGTGGTGCTGGTGCTGTTGATGTTCGTGTTGCCGGCGGCTCTGGGCAACCTCGGGCTGGGCATGATGCGGGGCTTCAACCTCGCGATCCAGACGATCCCGCCGAATATCGACATGCCGACTCTGCAGGCGTACACCTGGCGCGCCCTCGAGCCGCCGCTGATGGGCTTGCTGCCGATTGTGATGACCGCCTTGATCGCGGGTCTCGCCGCCAACTTCGCCCAAGTGGGGTTTGTGCTGTCGTTGGAGCCGCTCAACCCGCGCCTGGACAAGTTGAACCCGCTGGAGGGCCTCAAGCGGCTGTTCTCGGCCGCTGCGACCGTTGAGGGCATCAAGGCGTCGGCCAAGAGCTTCTTCTTCGGGCTGTTGGCGTGGATGTCGATTCAGGCGCATTGGCCGGAGTTGGTGAACCTGTCGTGGGTCACACCGACCGCGGCCATGGCGTCGGTGGGGTCGCTCCTGCACGCGATCTTTCTCCAAGTGTCGATCGCGTGGATGTTCCTCGCGGCGCTCGACTACTTCTACCAACGCAAGCGCGTGCAGAAGCAGTTGCGCATGACGAAGGAGGAGCTGAAGCGCGAGATGAAGGAGGGGGAGACTTCGCCCGAGCTCAAGATGGCGATGGCGCAGCGCCGACGGAAACTGGCGAAGGGGCGGATGATGGACGCCGTCCCGACCGCCGACGTGATCATCACGAACCCGACCCACTACTCGGTGGCGCTTAAATACGAGGCGGGGAAGATGCAGGCACCGGTCGTGGTGGCCAAGGGCGCCGACCTGATCGCGCTCCGCATCCGAGAGGTTGCCGCCGAGCACCGCATTCCCGTGATCCCCGAGCCGCCCCTGGCCCGCGCCCTGTTCCGACAGTGCGAGGTGGGAGACTGCGTGCCGCGCGAACTGTTCCAAGCCGTCGCCGAGATCCTAGCCCACGTGTACCGATTGCTGCACGGCATTGCGGAGGAGTAGATCAGGGATCAGGGATCAGGGATCGGGGATCAGGGATCGGGGATCGGGGATCGGGGATCGGAATCCGGACTCCGGGCCCCTCGCCCCGGCCCCGCGGGGAGAGGGGTTGGGG
>CAYJMZ010000146.1:0-7540 GCA_964370995.1 uncultured Fimbriimonadaceae bacterium
GGCGGCGGGGGCGATGTTGGCCATGGCTTGGTTGATGTGGGGGGCCGGGGGGGCGGAAGAAACTTCGGGGCGGGGGGCGGGAATCGTTTCGGTGAGGGGTACCCACTTGGACACGTTTCGCAACCGGCGGCTCTGCTGGATACTTCGATTCACCGCGATGCGAAAAAGCCAAGTGCTGAAACGGGAGCGTCGATCGAACCGCGCCAGGTGGCGGTACACGAGCGTGAACACCTCCTGAACCGCGTCGGCGGCCTCGTCGGCGTCGAGCAGGATGCCGCGTGCGATCGCGAGCACCTTCTCGTGATAACGGGCGTAGAGCACTTGAAACGCGTCGGGATCGCCGCCGAGAAAACGCTCGACCGCGACGATGTCCTCGTCGAAATTCGCCTTGCCCAGTTCTAGCGCCGTCGATACCACCGCTTCCTTCGACGCTCCGGTCGGTGCCGACGTCACGGGCTTGGCCTCTCGGCCTCTAGGGTCACGCAACATTGCTAGAGGTGAGGCGGCGGCGGTGGGCTGCCTTGCCGGGTGATCTGCAGGTTTCCGACGCCGCGCGTCAGTGCTGCGGCCTGGCGCTCGACCATCTGCTTGAACTCGCCGGGCAACTGGTCGAACGCCATGGGCTGGGTCGAGCCTTCGAGGTAGGCATCCCGGAGTTCGCGGCCCATGCTCACCTCGCGGCTGAGCGCGAATTGGAAGGCGAGGGTGCGAATCGAAGCCATCCGGAAGGAACTGTAGGGCTGGGCTCCCTGCGAGAGCTCCGGACGCGACGACGCCGCAATCTGGCCGGCGAGATCTTCCGAAGACAGGAAGCGCGCGTCGGAGCCGTCTTTGCGCGTCGCCAGGGTGCCCGGGCGCGTTTCGATGGCGAGGTTCATTACCCCGTCCCCTGGAAGCCCGAACGGCAGGGCCTCGGTGCGTTCATCCATCAAGGCCTGGTCGCCGCCCATCATCGCGGACAGCCCGGGAGGGATCCCGCCCGATGTGGCGATCGCGATGGTGCGGGTCTCGACCTGCCTGCCCTGTTGGGGATTGTCCTGCGGAGTCGGCGACGAGATCTGCGGGCCGCCGGGCGAGTCGAACACCATCTTGGCGATCAACGCGGTTTGGCGCGCGTCCATCCTGCCAAAGGCCACCCCGGCACCCTGGCTGAGCGTCGAGCGCTGGGCGGAGTTGAGGGTGCCGTAGAGTCTGAGCATCAAGCGTCGGTCGGCACCGTTGAAGTCAAAGTCCTGCCCGGCGTCGGGTGCGAGCAACCTCAGATACCGATCGTCGAACGACGCCGCAGGAAGGCCATCCGGCTGACGCAGCGCGTAGGCGGCCATCTCGTCGAGTCGAAGGTAGGTGTTCTTGACCGCGGTGCGAAGCAACTGCCCCAGCGAAAGGCGATCGACTCGGGAGTAGAGAACCTCCGAAGGGAACGCCGCGCCGATCACGATCCAACCGCTCTCCCGGGTGACTTTGAGCGCCAGGTTGGACTGGGCGAACCCGAGGAACTGCTCCGCGGTGAGGTTGGCCTTGAGCATCCGACGGCACGTTTCAATCAGCGTGCCATCCGGGATCGACGCCACAAGGGTCGCATCGAGGTCGGCCGCGACGGACCGAAGCACCTCGCCGGTGACATAGTCGAGGGGTTCGTTGGCCTCGGGTCGGCTCAGACGCTGGGTCCAATCCGCGCCCACCGCAGGGGCGGGCGGGGAACCGGGGGACGACATCGCCATGGCGGTTCCGCCCACCCTCAAGCGCACCATGAAGCGATTCGAGGTCTGAACGGCCGCCTCCGGGCCAGCCATGAGGGTCGCGAACTCCTTCGCCGTGTCCGAAAGCTTCAGCGCACGTCCGCCCGAGGTGGGGGCGCCACCTGCCGGGGTGGGCGGGGCAAGGCTCAGCGTCTCGGTCGCGCGCGCAACGATCTTGCCGGTGCTGTCGGCTACCTTGAACTCGACGCTGAGCATCGGCCGGTCGGTGTAGCGATGCACGATTAGCAGCGCCTTGCCGATCCGATCGATCGACTTCGCAGAGAGGTCCGGGCCGCCGTAGATGATCCTGCGCGTGCCTGGAGGGTCGGTTTCACGCGGCGTACTGGTCAACGCTTGGGCCCAGACGTTCTGTTCCTTGAGGAATGTCGCGAGGGTTGCACCCGCGTTGGGCCCCAACAGCCGTTGCATGCGATTGGGGGCATTCGCGAAAACGACGCGCGTGTTGGGGGGAATCGAGGCAAGCGTCGTCGCGGGCATCCCGGCGAGAAGTCGGGCAAGGGCGCGCGAGGCGGGGTCCTTGGCCGAAGGTCGCATACCCGCCTCGCCACGCATGATCGTGTCCTGCGCTTGCCGTGCACTTTCGGCAATGCGGCGCGCGGCGGCGTCGTCGAACGCGGGGCCCGTGTCGGCGGCGCCCAACAGACGCTGGACCGCCGCCTCGTAGCCCTTGGCCCGCTCGGCGACGTCGGCGCGTTGCTGTTCGCGCGCAAGCGCCTCGGTGCGGACGAGCCGGTAGCCCGCAGCCTCCTGCTTCCACTCGGCGGCCTCGGCTTCGGCAATGCGCTTCAGCAGATCGCCCAACCTCACGTCCTTGGCCACCACCACAAGCACGTCGGCGGCAGTTTGTGGCGAAGTGGCCAGCTCTATGCCTGCCTGTGCGGACAGCGCCTCGAGCAGCTTCTTCGCCGAAATCGCAGGGCCCGTGTAGGTCACCTTCTGGTCAAGATCCTGCGCGCTTGCGCCCAGCGCCAAGGCCACAGCGGCCATCGTCAAAGCAAATTTGTTCATCGATCAATCCCTGCCCTATGGTTTAGGACGTGCGCCTTCCCCTGTTCGCTACGAAGCTGGAACGCAAAATCGCTCCCGATTGCCAAACGAAACTCGCCACCGGTGCGCTTCGCAAACTCCTGGGGCAGGATCGCGAGCGCGTACAGGTTGGTTGCAAGGAGCGCTCCCGCAACCATCCAAACCCCGGTGACTCGGCCGCGAACGACACGGGTCCAACCAACAGCCACCAACAACGCTCCGGCTGCGATCGCGGGCAACAGGTAGCGGCCCTGTCCCTGAAAATACTGGGCGTTGAAGCGCAGGAACAACGCGCCGACAAACAACGCGAACAGCATCGCCATCGCCAGAACGGCTCTCTCGGCATCGTTCGCACCGCGTCTCGCCCAAACCGAGCCGATCAATCCGGCCGCCATCAGCGCCAGAAGAACCACGTACAAGGGGCTCGGAAGGAAGATGTCCATGTACCCGAACACGCCCACAAGGCTCCTGGCGGTCCACCACCCCACCCACTCGAACCAGTACGAGCCGGCACCGAACGCGTCGATGAAGGTGCGTGCCTGTGCAGTGCCCGAAAACGCGCTTCCAAACGCGCCCATCGCCAGCGGATCGCCGTAGAGTTTCATGTTGCGGATCCACCAGGGCAGCACCAGCGCGATCGCGGAGCACACGGAGATCGCCCACAGTCTCGGCACCGGCTTGGGCAGCGACGCGAACAGGGCGTAGATGCAAACGGGCACGAGGGCGATGGCCGAGGTCTTGGTGAGCAGCGCGAGCCCAAGGAGCACGCCGCCGGTCGCCGCTGTGCCGGGAGTCCACCCCCGCTGGAGGCCCTTGGCGCACACGGCGAGGGTCCACGTGCACACCGCGATCAGCAGCGCATCGTTGCCGACCGCGCCGTCGAGCGCGCACAGCATGGGCAGCGCGGCCGCCAGGGCCGCCGCGGCCAGTGCTGTGGAAACGCGGCGGGTGCCCCAGAGGCCCAGGAAGAACACCCCGGCGATCGTGGCCCCGCCCAGCAGGCAAGAGAGCGCCCGCAGACGCATGCCCGCCGAGGGTTCCCCCACGTCTGCAACCCCCGCAGCCTTGGCCCACGCCGCGGCCAGAACGTAGTACAGGGGAGGCTGGTGGCTCTGGTACGACTCGTAGAGGCTGGGATCGTCGGGGTTGAACGCGGGGAAACCGCGCCCATCGATCAGGTGCTGCACGTAGTTCGCGTGCTGGCGCTCATCGGGAGCCCCGACATCTTGCACGGCCGCCCGATTCTGGTGGAGGAGCACGCCGGCCTGGCGGTAGGGCGTTCGTGCGGCGTAGAGCAGCGACAGCACAATATGACCCGCGACCAGAGCGGCAAGCAGCCAGCGCCATCCGTGGGTTTGGGTGGACTCGAGTTGCATTGGACGGTTTGGGAACCCAGACGACCGCGGTTGCGATATGATAAGGGCACGAACGAACGCGTTCATTTTAGCAGGAGGCAGCACATGCGCAAATGGCTTTGGTTCCCCGCCGCGGCCGCCACAGCGCTCTTGGCCTATGGTCAGGGCGGTGGCGACGTTCTCGGCGACTTCGTCAAAGCGCTTCAGGGCGGCAAGACCCTCAGCGCCACTTACACGCTTCAGCGGATCGGGGGCACGTCACGAGCCGTGTCCCTCTCGTTCGCGAAGCCCAACATGCTTCGTATCGATACCGGTTCGCAACTGATCGTTGCGGACGGTAAGCAGATCACCACGCTCGACAAGGCCCAGAACACGTACTTCAGCCGTGCACAGAGCGATGGGGAAGTGCAGGGGCTGCTGACCGGCGAGGACTTGGTGGTGTGGTCGCCCTTCTTTGGCGTGAAGACCCTCGCGAATGTTGCCGGCACGAAGGCGTTGCCGTCAAAGACGCGAAACGGCGTCGCCCTGAAGGTTGTCGAGGCCACCTTGGACCCCCAGGGTCGTCAAGTGGTGACCCTGTACGTGGGCCCGGACGGTCTCGCCCGACAGGCGGAAATCGTCCGCAACAACCCCGACGGCAAGGACACGCTCATCCTCAACGCCAAGAGCGTCGAATTGGGCGGGGCGGCAGGCGATTTCACGTTCGTCGCTCCTTCGGGTTCGAGGCAACTCACCGAAGAGGAGATGACGGCGGATCGCTGGTACGAAAACCTCGACGAGGGGCTGGCGGTCGCAAAGCGCACCAAGCGCCTGGTGCTGCTCGACTTCTACACGGATTGGTGACACTTTTGCCACCAGCTGGACCAGGAGGTCTTCAGCACGTCCGAGTTTAAGAAGCAGAGTAAGTATTTCGTGTTTGTGCGCATTAACGCCGAGAAGCAGCCGGCAGTGGCTAAGAAGTACGGTGTGAACGGGTATCCGACCATCAAGTTCCTCACCGACGGCGGGGAAGAGATCCACGAGGTGGGTGGGTTCCTCCCCGTCGGACCCTTCATTCAGGAAATGGACACCGCCCGCAAGAAAGCGGGTCGGTGAACTCCGGGGAGGGAGGTGGTAAGCGGCCATCTCCCTCCCGTTTTGGGTCTGGGGAGCCCTCCTCCCAAGGTAGAATGGGCTTTGGAGAGAAGCACGTTGACCCCGGATTCGGCAAGCGCCCTGCCGAGCCAGAGCCTGAGCAAGGAAGATCATGCCGAAATCTTGCGCCAGTTGTATCTGGCCCGGTATTTCGACGTGCGGCTCATCAAGGAGAAGAAGCGGGGAAGGCTCCGCGGCACGCTCTACTCGTCCCACAACCAAGAGGCCATCCTCGTCGGCTCGCTCTTCGGCTTAAAGCCCACCGACTGGATCAGCCCGATCCACCGCGACATGCCGGCGTTCTTTCTGAAAGACGCGCGCAGCGGGTGGACCAACCCCGACCGAATGGGCATGTCCATCGAGGAGGTGTGTTGCCAGGTTTGGGGCAGGGTCGGCTCTCCGGGACGCGCCCGGGACAACTGGTCGCACTTCGGCTCGAAGGCCCGGCGGATAATCCACTCGACCTCGATGCTTGCCGGCACGATCCCGGTTGCTGCGGGCGTCGTGCTCGCCGATCGCCTGGATGGCGGCGACGCCGTGGTGCTGACCTACAACGGCGAGGGCTCAACCGCCCAGGGCGTGTTCCACGAGGCGATCAACTTCGCGGCCGTGCACAAGCTGCCGGTCATCACCATCGTCGAAAACAACCAGTGGGCGTTCGGGACCCCCGTTGAGTTGGGCTGCCCGACCCCGGACGTCGCCGACCGCGCAAAGGGCTACGGCATCCCCGGGCTGATCGCGGACGGCCAGGATGTGTTCGACGTGTACGACTCCGTGATGCAGGCCGTCGAGCACTGCCGCTCGGGGAAAGGTCCCGTGATCGTTGAGTGCAAAACCTACCGCGCCTACGGGCACGGAGACCACGACGACGACCGTGCGGCCAAGTATCGGAACCCAGACGAGGTCGAGCGCGGCCGCAGCAGGGATCCGATTGCGGTGGCGAAGGCGCGGATGGTGGCCCGCGGGTTCCTCAAGCAGAAGGACGCGGACAGGTACCGGCCCGAGGGCAAGAACGCGTCCCAGGTCACCGATGAGGATTTTCCACCGGACGTCGTGGAGTATTTGAAGGGCGGCATTGAAGTGGCCCTTCGCTCGCCGCTGCCCGAACCGGTCGAGGGTGGCATGTGGGTCTTCCGGGAGAACGCATGAGCGCGACCGCCGAACCCAAGGTGATCACCAAGAACTACCTCACGGCCATCAAGGAGGCCTTGAGCGAGGAGATGGCCGCCAACCCGCAGATGATCTGCCTGGGAGAGGATATTGGGCTTCTGGGCGGCGCGTTCGGGGTCACCGACGGGCTACTCGCCAAGTACGGCAACGGGCGCGTGTACGACATGCCGATCAGCGAGGCGGCGATCATCGGCACAGCCACGGGTTTGGCACTCGGCGGCAAGACCGTCATGGCCGAGATGCAGTTCATGGACTTCATCTCCTGCGGCTTCGACCAGATCGTGAACATGCTGGCCACGTACCACTACCGAACCGCGGGCGAGGTGGCCCCGGGGGTGGTGATCCGCGGCCCGGCAGGGGCCTATGGCGGCGGTGCGCTGTACCACAGCCAGATGAACGAGGCGTGGTTCTGCAACTCTCCTGGGCTCAAGGTCGTGTGCCCTTCGACTCCCTACGACGCCAAGGGCCTGATGAAGGCGTGCCTGCGCGACGACAACCCCGTGATCTTCTTCGAGATCAAAGAGCTTTACCGCAAGCGCGAGATCGAACAGGTCCTGCCGGAAGAGGATTACATCGTCCCCCTCGGCCAAGCAGCCATTCGCCGCGAAGGCACAGACCTCACCCTGGTGTCCTACGGCCAGAACGTGTGGCACTGCCTCGAAGCCGCCCAGACTCTCGAGACCGAGGATGGCACCCAGGCCGAAGTGATCGACCTGCGGACCCTCGTGCCCTTCGACGAGCAGACCGTGCTGGCGTCCGTGAAGAAGACCGGCCGGGTCGTGGTGGTCAACGAAGCGCCCATGACGTGCGGGTTCGCGGGTGAAGTCGTCGCGCGCATCTGCGACAAGGGCTTCCACCACCTCGACGCTCCCCCGGTTCGGGTCACGCGTCTGGACACCCCCGTGCCTTGGGTCAAGCCCATCGAGAGCTACGTGCTCCCCTCGGTGGAGAAGATCCTCGCCGCCGCCCGCGGAGTCGTGCGGTATTAGTGTTGGGATCCAGGGGATCAGGGATCGGGAATCCGGGATCGGGGATCGGGGATCAGGGATACGGGATCAGGGATCAGGGATCGGGGATAAGGGATCGGGGAAAACG
>CAYJMZ010000147.1:0-1005 GCA_964370995.1 uncultured Fimbriimonadaceae bacterium
ACTGGACGTTCGCGGACTCGCACGCCAAGTTCCGACGCGTCGGCGCGACCCTGTCACCCGGTAGCACGGACTGGCGCACCGACCCCTGGACGGGCTACGACCAGACTGGCAACGCCAACTCCTACTGGTGGAACGGCTGCCACGCGTTTCTCTTCCGCCCCGACTACGACTTCAGCCAGTAGGCTGGAGTTGGCTTGGTCCCACATTGACGACCGGACACGGATGTTTGCATCTGGTCTGGTCGTCGTTTTGTTTTAGGAGTATTATTCAGGCACGGCTATGAAAAATCTAATCTGTCTCATTGCAATCATCTCTTTCGGACTCGTCGCCGTGGGCTGTGGTGGGGACGACTCCACCACGCAATCGCCCTCTATCAACGGCAAGACCCCCAACGCGGACAACCCTGGCAGCAACGAAGAAGCCGGCGGCGCCAAACCGATGGACCCGCTCTAGACTCCCGCCTCAGGCGCAAGGCCGTTGCCCTCCATCGCGAGGGCGGCGGTCTCTGGGCCATACCCGTCACCTTTACCAGCCATGAAGAATCATCTCGCATCCACCGCATGGCTCGCGATCGCTGTTCTCTGCTTTGCCGGTTGTGGCCAATCCAAAGAAGACGCAGCCCTCGCGCGCATCCGCAATCGGCCCAAGCCCGGATATGTCCGTGTGCTCAACCTTCTTGACACGCCCCTCAAGGCGATGTGGAAAACCCTGGTTCTGGACCCCAATATCCAAGTCATGGCCGCTTCACCCTTCCGGCCCATCGGTACAGGCCAGAAGACCATCCAGCTTTTTTCGAAGGACGTCGAGATTGCCTCGTTCGAAGTCGATGTCACGAGCGAGGACGCCATGACGGTCGTCGTGTTCAAGCAGGGCGGAAAGATCGAGCATCGCGAGGCACGTGGAGACGTCCGGCACCCGACGCAGGATCAGAACCTCCAGGCGCAGTTCGTTTCGCTGGGCTCGGGCAAAGCCGAGGGCAAGATCACGGTGAGTTCTGGCAGGGAC
>CAYJMZ010000147.1:1015-7421 GCA_964370995.1 uncultured Fimbriimonadaceae bacterium
GACTCGTACACGTTCGAGCCCACCAGCCCGCCGATCCTGGCCGCCACCGGCGACTACGAGATCAGCGGTGTGGGAATCGACCACCCGGTCGGCGGGCCCATCGAAGGCGACGGCTCGTACTCCGTGTTTGTGGTCGTGATGCCGGATGGCAAGTCCCATGCGATCCTGTTGCGCAACACGTCCACCGACAAACCGATGGCCGGTGGCATGGCCGCAGCGTAGGCGCCCCCCAAGACGCCCGTCGCAATGTGTCAAGAGAATCCCGTGCCACCCTCGTGTCGGGGGTGCTTTCGCCGAGAGTTCTCACCTAGCGCACCCCCAAGATGAGGGTGGCACGGGATCGGATACGTCCGTGGCGCGAGAACATAGGGTGCAAGCCCCTTCTTCAGCGCCCTGATCGTGTTTCGCAGACGGGGACGTCGCGCCACTATGCAACAGCGGGGTGGGCTTCTCGTTGCGCCAGGCCCGCACAGCCCCGAAGGTAAGATTGCAGGCGTGCGTGCGGCGCACTCCGAAGCGACATGTCCAAGACCTTCATCCCGAGCACCGAAACGGTCTTCGAACGGACCGGCGACAGCACCATGGTCGTCAACATGGGTCCGCAGCACCCGTCGACGCACGGCGTACTGCGGGTGATCTGCGAGCTGGAGGGCGAGACCATCATCGGGTGCAAGTGCCAGATCGGCTATCTGCACACGGGGATGGAGAAGGAGGCGGAGTACCAGCAGTACCACAAGTGCGTGGTCATGACGGACCGCATGGACTACCTCAATGCGAACGGCAACAACCTCGCGCACGCCCTCGCGATTGAGAAGTTGTTGGGCTGCGAGATTCCGCGGCGGGCCCAGTACCTGCGGGTGATCCTCGCGGAGTTGAGCCGCCTCGCTTCACACACCATTTGGCTGGGCACCCACGGCCTCGACCTTGGTGCCATGACCCCGTTCTTCTACATCATGCAGCAGCGCGAATACATCCTCGACCTGTTCGAGATGTTCTCGGGCGTGCGGATGATGCCCAGTTGGATCGTCCCCGGCGGCTTGCGGGGCGACATGCCCGACGGGTTCGAGGCCAAACTCAGGGAGTTCCTCGCCAACTTCCCCGACGACCTCGATCAAGTGGAGACGCTGCTGGTCGATAACCCGATCTGGAGGGAGCGCACGCTCGGGGTGGGAGTGCTCACCGCCAAACAGGCCCTGGAACTGGGGTGCTCGGGGCCCATCGCACGCGGCAGCGGCGTTGCGTGGGACCTTCGCAAGAGCAACCCCTACAGCGGGTACGAGGAGTTTGACTTCCAGGTCCCCGTCGGCTCGAAGGGGGACGTCTACGAGCGGTTCCTCGTGCGCATTGCCGAGATGAAGGAGTCGTGCAGGATCCTCCACCAGGCGATCGACGGGTTGCCCGAGGGTGCCTGGATGACCTCCGACCGCAAGGTGGCGCCGCCGCCCCGGGACGAACTGGACAGCTCGATGGAGTCCCTGATCCACCACTTCAAGCTGTACACCGAAGGATATCGCCCGCCGGTGGGCGAGGCGTACGCCGCTGTCGAGGGAAGCAAGGGCGAACTGGGCTTCTACGTGGTCAGCGACGGCACCAATCGACCCTACCGCTGGCACGAGCGGCCATCGTCCTTCATGAATCTGAAGTCCCTCGAGGTCCTCGCCGTCGGCCGGCTCATCGCAGACGTGATCGCAATCATCGGCTCGATCGACATCGTGCTGGGGGAAATCGACCGGTAGGTTCCCGGCTGTCCGGCCTTAGCAGGGTGCTGAAGAAGGCCGCTGCAACCGTGCCACCCTCGTGTCGGGGGTGCTTTCGCCGAGAGTTCTCACCTAGCGCACCCCCAAGATGAGGGTGGCACGGGATCGGAAACGTCCGTGGCGCGAGAACAATTGGTGCATGCCCCTTCTTCAGCACCCGGCTATACCCCCCCGCCCAGGGCTTTGCGGAGCGCGGCCAGGCGCTCGCTGCCGGGCTCGAGTTCGAGCAAGAGCAGGTTTGCGCTGCGCGCCCGCTCCAACTCGCCACCCAGGGCCGCGAGCACGGCGGAGTGGAACAAGGCGTCCCCTTTGAGTCGGAGATCCTCGCCCCTGTAGACCTGCGCGAACTGCACCGTGAACGCATTCGAGAGCCGCTTCCATTCGGCCTTGTCCTTCGCGCGCTTCGCGGCGACCACCGAGCCCGCCACGGCCTTCCAGGGCCCCAAGGCGGGGTCATCCAAGGCCTCGATCGCCTTCGCCGCCCCCGCGAGATCGCCCTTGTTGTAGAGGGCCTGGATCTCGATCTGGGACGCAAGCACGGCCCCGAGGGCACTGCGGGCCTCGCGTCCGAATGCCGCGGCCTCCTCTGACGAGCCCCAGGCGAGGGTCAGCAGCGCGAGGGGCCCTGCGATCGATGCGCGGACCTCCGGCCTCGCCGCCGATGCCTCCCAGGCGGAACGCAGGGCGCGCCGGGCACCGGGCTCGTCGTGCAGGACCGCGTAACGTATCGCACCCTCGATCAGCCACGCCGCCAGGCGTTGGCGGGGCGGGGCGTCCCCCAGTACGGTGGTCATGGTCTTGAGTTGCTCCTCGAGTTGCTGCGCCGTCGAGTCTGAACCGAGCCCGTGCATCACGAGGGAGCAAAAGGCCTCCCCATCGCCGGTGTCACGGGCGAACACGAACGCCTCGCCCGAGAGGGCCACCAATTCGGTCTTCGCTCGCCCCGCCGGGTTGCTCTGAGGTGCGTTAAGAAGCCCCTGCAGCAGGACGTGGTACACGCGGGTCTGCCTGCACGCCAGCCAAACGCGGTACCAGGCCACGTCGCGGCCGTGCTCCTTCCGACTCGCATCGAGGACCGCCCCTACGGTCTGCAATTCGTCGCGCGACCCTTCGAGCAACCGCAGGAGCACCTGCGTGTCCGGGCCGAGCAAGGGGCGCGCGGCGATGATCGCCGACGGTTGGGTGCGCAGGTCGGCGGCCAGTGGGCCCAGCGCCCCCTCAAGGATCGCATCGATGCGCGCGGCGTGGAACTCGACTTGGGCGCGAAGCGCGGACAGTGCGCCAGTACCCAGGCTGGATACCAGAGGCTCCGCTTCGGCAATCCGCCCGGCAGTGGTCCAGAGGAGCACCCGATCGGCGTCGTTGTCCGCGCGGGCGAGCGCCTCCTCCGCAATCGCCTTCTTGCGCGCCTTGTCCGTCTCCATGGCGACAAGGTCCACGGTCTCCATGGCGGTCCGCGTCGCGCCCTTGGCCACGAGGGTCTCGCGCCGGTCTGCGACCAGCAACCCGCCGACTTCAGAGGCTTGGAACGCGAAGGGGATGTCGAAACCGGGAAGCGCGAGCAGCGCCTGCAGGGCCTTGGAGTCCTGCGCCCAAACGGATGCGGTGCACGCCAACACCACGACGAACAGCCACCCGCGTCTCATGCCGCATTATGCGCCTTCGTCGCGAGGCTGGCTGCAAAGCACCCGCAACGCGCCCGGGCGGATCCCCAACTCGATCGGCGTTCGCAAGCGCACGTCCCCGTCCACGTTCACGCCCCTCAGCGGCCGGGTGGCTAGGGTGCCCGACCGGGCTGCAAACGTCTGGATGCGGGGGGACTCCTCCAACTTCCCTCGCGCGAGCGCCCACGCGTAGCGCGCGAAGTCGGCCTTGCTCAAGGAATCGAGCACGTACACCCGGAGCAGGCCGTCGGTGATGCTCGCCTCTTCCGCGATCGGAAACGGGCCCGCGTGGAACCGCCCGCTGCCGATGGCGACCTGCATCGTTTTGAACTCATGACGCTCGCCGTCGAGTTCAAGCTTAGCCTCGAAGGGCCGAACGACCGCCACAGCCCGCGCCAGGGCGACGGCATAGGCCCACAACGCCGATTTGCGTTTGGAGTCGGCATCGAGAAGTTGGGCGGCGCGGGCCGACAGCCCGACTGTCACGAGGTTCACAAACACGCTTCCGTTCAATGTTCCAAGGTCGATATCCTGCACATATCCTTCGTGGATGATCTTGCAGGCCTCCTGAACGTCCGTCGGAATCCCCAGGTCGCGCGCCAGTGCGTTCCCCGTACCCAGGGGGAGCACACCGAGGGTGCAGCCGGTGCCTGCGAGGGTTTCTGCGGCTTTGCTCAGGGTTCCGTCGCCGCCGCCCACCACGGCAAGCGGCACGCCTTGGGCGATGGCCTCCCGCAGCGCTGCCAGCATCGACTCGGGCGAGCGCGTCGGCACGGTTCGGGTCAGTTCGAACCCGTGGCCGCGCAGCGCCTCGCGCGCATGGACCAGCCACTCTCGTCCACGCCGGGCGCTCGTGTTCACCACCAACAGGGCTCGGCGCGATTCGGGCACACAACATTCTGACCAACCCGCGCCTGTGATGCTTGGCATGACATGGCGGGCGGTAAACTGGCGGCGCTCATGAGCGAACCCATCCGCATCGGCAGTCCGGGCGAGCGCCCCAAGCAGCCCGCACCGGAGGACGTCCAGCCTCGATTCAGCGAGCAGGCGATCCGCGAACTGGAGGCTCTCAAGGGCCATTACCCCGAAGAGAAGGCGTGCATCCTTCCCGCCCTTTGGATCGCGCAGCGCGAATACGACGGCTTTCTGTCGCCAAACGCCCTCGCGGAGGTCGCCCTGCAGCTCAAGAGGAGCTACGCCGAGATCGAGGGTGTGGCGACGTTCTACTCGATGTACAACGTCGCGCACGCGCCCGGCCGCCACAAGATCGAGGTTTGCACGTGCCTATCGTGCCAACTGTGCGGCGGATATCGCATTTTCGAGCACCTGAAGGCCAAGTTGGGCATTGGGCACGGCGAGACCACCGCCGACGGCATGTTCACCCTCGAAGAGGTCGAGTGCCTCGACGCGTGCGACCGCGCACCGGTGCTGCAGGTCGGGGACCGTTATGTGGGCCCCGTGGACGAGGACGCCGTGGACCGGCTCCTCGCCGAGCTCCGCGCGTGCGACGTGTCCACCGTGGTCCAGATGGCGGACTCCATCGTCAAGGTTCACCTGCCCGAGCGGGAGCGCTCCTAACTCCAAGGGATCTCATGGCCGAGTACAAGCTGCTTCTCGAACACGCCCACGACGACGCTTATGCGACGCTCGACGGCTACCGCAAGACCGGAGGATATTCGGGGCTCGCGAAGGCGTTGAAGATGGACCGCCAGGCGGTGATCGACCAGGTCAAGGCGTCGGGCCTCCGCGGGCGGGGCGGCGCGGGCTTCCCCGCATGGATCAAGTGGAACGGCATCCCCAAAGACAATTCCAAGCCGCACTACATCCTGTGCAACGCCGACGAGGGCGAGCCGGGCACATTCAAGGACAAGGAGTTGATGGAGCGTTGCCCGTTCCTGATGGTCGAGGGCATGACCATCGCGGGGTGGGCCGCACGCAGCGACACGGGCTATGTGTACATCCGGGGGGAGTTCGTGGACGCCGCCAACGCGACCCGCAGGGCGATTGACGAGGCGTACGCCGCGGGGCTGCTCGGCAAGAACATCTTGGGCTCGGGGTTCGACTTCGACATCCACATCCACCTGGGTGCAGGGTCTTACGAGTGCGGCGAGGAGTCCGCGCTGATGAGCTCCCTGATGGGCGAGCGCGGGATGCCACGGCTAAAATTCCCGCACGCGCCGCTGCCCACCATCGCGGGTCTGTGGGATTGCCCGACGGTGATCAACAACGTGGAGACGTACTGCTGTGCGCCGTTCATCATCGACCGTGGCGGCGAGTGGTACGCGTCGATCGGGGCGGCGACCAAGAACTCGCGCGGCACCAAGATTTTCTCCGTTTCAGGGCACGTGAACAAGCCTGGCAACTACGAGATCGAGTTCGGCACGCCCCTGTCGGAACTGCTGGAGATGGCCGGGGGCATGAAGGGCGGCGCGCTCAAGGCGTGCGTGCCTGGCGGCAGCTCGGTGCCGATCCTCGACGCCGAGATGACCCGGCGCGCGGTTCTCGGCTACGAAGAAATGGCCGACGTGCAGTCGATGGTCGGCAGCGGCGGGTGCATCTTCCTCAACGAGCACACGTGCATCGTGACGTTCATCTGGAGGACCTCTTTGTTCTACGCGCGCGAGTCGTGCGGCAAATGCACCCCGTGCCGCGAGGGCACACGCTGGCTCGAGCTGATCCTGCGGCGCATCCGCAACGGCGGAGGACGGGAGGGCGACGTGCAGCTGCTGAAGGACGTGTGCGAGCAAATCGACGGCCGCTCGTTCTGCGCCCTGGGCGATGCCGCCGCGTGGCCCGTCGCCGCGGCGCTGCGCGTGTTCCCCGAGGAGTTCGAGCACTACATCCGCACCGGCAAGAGCCTCGTGGGCAGCACCGCGTCCAGCGCCATGTTGCCGGTGTAGGGGCAATCCAGTCCAAATAAGAGTCTGCCCCTACCCCCTCATGCCACCGGAGATTAACCGGTGGGGGGGATTTTGGGCCCCAAAC
>CAYJMZ010000148.1:0-7353 GCA_964370995.1 uncultured Fimbriimonadaceae bacterium
GGTAGACAACCGCGATGATCGTGACCGCGAAGGCGGTGGGCTTTGCGACCTCGCGCGACGACTCCCAAACGGAGTGCTGCACCTCGTGGCGAGTAAGTGGGTGGCCCGTACGTTCACGCAGCTCGGCCAATCGGCGTACCGCGTTCTCGATCATCACGACCGCGCCGTCGACGATCAGCCCGAAGTCGATCGCACCCAGGCTCATGAGGTTGCCCGAGATGCCAAACCGGTTCATCGCGATGATCGCGCAGAGCATCGAAAACGGGATCGCCAGAGCAACGATCAGTGCTCCGCGAAGATTGCCCAGGAGCAGGAGCAACACGGCGATGACCAGAACGCCGCCTTCCAAGAGGTTCCTTTCGACAGTGCCGATGGTGGCGGCCACCAGCTCCGAGCGATTGTAGGTGGCGGTCAGCGTGACGTCTTTGGGAAGCTGGTCCTTGATTTCCCGAATCTTCGCGTCCACCGCATCGGCCACCGTCCGGCCGTTGGCGCCCTTGAGCATCATCACGACCACGATGAGGGTCTGTTTGCCGTCCTTGCTGCTCACTCCCGTAAGCACCGGAGAGCCAAGGGTCACGTCCGCCACATCGCGAATGAGGACCGGCACACCCTCTGCGCTGCTCACGACGATCCGTTCCACGTCGCCCTTGCTGCGGGCGAGGCCGACGCTGCGGATCATCATGCGCTCACCGCCCTTGTCCACCACCCCGCCGCCCGCATTGCGGTTGTTCTTCTGCAGGGCGGCCACCACTTCGTCCACGCCGATCCCGCGCGCTTGAAGAACCTGCGGATTGACCACCACCTGGAACTCTTTGACGCTCCCGTCGGCTGCGCTGACATCGGCTACCCCAGCCACGGTTCGCAACTGGGGCGCGATGAACCAGTCCTGCAACGTGCGAAGGTCCATCGGGCTGCGGTCCGGGCTCTCGACCGCATACATGTAGATGTCTCCCAAACCCGTCGAAACCGGGCCGAGTTGGGGAGCTTCCACGTCGGGCGGCAGCTCGGACTTGACGTTGCCGAGCCGCTCGCTCACCAACTGGCGCGCGAAGTAGATGTCCACGTCGTCGCGGAACACAACCGACACCTGCGACAGCCCGAACTGGCTTTGGCTGCGCACCTCTTCGACCCCCGGAATCCCCGCCATCGCGGTTTCCACGGGGAAAGTCACGAGCTTCTCGATCTCCTCGGGCCCGAGGCCGCCCGTTTGGGTGTTGACCTGCACCTGGTTGGTGGTGATATCGGGCACGGCGTCGAGGTTGAGCTGCCGCCAAGACACGACCCCGCCACCGATCAGGGCCAAGACCCCGAGGAGGATGAGAAACCGCTGGGTGAGGCTGAAATGGAGGAGCTTGTCGAGCACGGTTACTCCTCCCCTTTCAACTCGTCCTTCTTGGATTCGCTGGTGAGCACGAAGCTGCCCTTCACCGCGACCTCGTCGCCTTCCTTGATGCCCTCCAATATCTCGACGTATCCTCCGTCTTGCGTTCCGAGGGTGACTTCGCGGCGCTCGAACTTGTCGCCTCCCTTGACGAACACGACGTTCTTGTCCCCGTCCTTCACGACCGCCGAGGCAACGACCGCCAGCACCGAACGCGAGCGCTTGAGGCCGATTCGCACCGTCACGAACATGTCGGGCTTCAACGCCGCACCCGAACCGGTGATCAGGCACTGTACGGGGAGGGTACGCGTCTTGGGGTCGAGGCGACTCGCGACGATTTGCACGACGCCCGTGAACGAACGGCCCTCAAGCGATGACGCCGTGACGGTCACGTTCGAGCCGACCGAAACCTTGGCGATGTCCCTTTCCTGCACGTTCGCGGTGGCCCAGAGGCTCAAGAGATTCTCGACCTCCATCAGGGTCTGTGTACGATCCACCGCTTGCCCCTGGGTCACGTCGAGATGGGTAATCGTTCCCGAAATGGGGGCGACGATGGCGACCTGGCCGACCGAAGCGGCACCGCCTCCGCTGAACGTTCGGTACGTGGCCCGCGCATTGCCGATCGCTGTCTGCGAGTTGGCCAGAGCCGCGCGGGCCGATTCGATCATGATGTTGGACTTGTCCCGCTCCAACCGGCTGGATTCAACTTCGGCTTCGGCGGTCTGGACTTCTCGAGCGTTCAGCAGTCCCTTTTGGGCGATCGACTTCTCGCGCTCGTAGGCGGACTTGGCGAGCTCCACACGGGCCTTGTCCTTGTTGGCCCGGTTCTGCCCAAGCTGCACGTTGAGCCGGGCCGCCTCCATGTCTGCCTTGGACACGATGCCCTCATTGAACAGGCGCTCGTTTCGCTGGAGTTGCTGGGTGTGGTAGTCCAATTGCCTCTGGGCATCAAGCAGCTCACTCTGGGCATCGTTGAGTTCGCTTTGGGCTTGCTGCAGAGGGGCCTGGCTGAAAGCGCCCGCCTTTGCGAATTCGATCTGGCGGGCAAGGCCGGCTCGGGCGGATTGGAGCTTCGCATCGGCCAGTATTGCTTCGGACCTGGCCTGATCGAGCTCTGCGGACGCCGCGTCGCGAGAACGTTGGGCTTCCGCGATGGCTTGCCACGCCTGGGCGAGCTCTGAGGACTCGATCACCGCGAGTGTTTGGCCTTGCCGCACCACGTCGCCAAGCTGCGCGCTCAGTCGGATCAATCTGCCGGAGACCGGCGGTGTCACCACGGCACGGCTCTTGGTCGGGCTCGTGACCACGCCAGGCACGGTGAGGCTGTCTTGCATCGTGCGCATCGAGGCAGGCGCTGATTCGATCCCGGCGATCTTCTGCGCTTCGGCCGAGATGTCGATGGAGTTGCTTGCCTCCTCGGGCTTTGGCTCGGCGCCGGTTTCGGGGACCTTGGAACCGCAGCCTGAAATGGCGATGAACGCAATGAGAAAAGGGGCTGATGTGACTCGCTTCATTTCAGGCCTCCCGCCAATACTCCGGCGGCGCGGTACACGGCGATGCTTGCCTCGACCAGTCGTTGCTCGGCTTCCACCGAACCCTCTTCGACCTCGCGCAAGGCACGCGTGGCTTCGAGAACGTCGATGAGCGTGGATGCGCCCTCGTCGTAACCGACCTGGGTTTTTCGGAGGAGAATGCGTGCGGATTCCAAGATCGGGCGATCGCTGTCCACAAGCGCCTTCGCGCCGGAGAATTCCGCCAGGGTCGCGCTCAGTTCGGCCTCCGCTTTTTGGCGGGCGTCTTCAAGCGACTGCCCACTAGCCTCCATTTGTTTCTCCGCGGACTTGGTTTCATAACGTGCTTTGCCGAAGTCGAAGATCGCCCAGGACAGCTGGATACGCGCACCAAATTGAGCGCCCGCATCGTGCCACGGCGAGCGCAGGCCTTGGATCTCCAGCTCTGGCCGGGCACTCGTCCGAGCGAGGCCAATCTCGGCTTTGGCCACACTCACATCCGCGGCGATCCGCAGCAACTCCGGCCGCTGGGACACGTCGCCGGCGGGCAGTTCGGCCATCTGGGGGAATGCCGTGAGTTGCTCTTCGGTAACGCTCGTGCCGAGTTCGGCTGACAACCGCCTCATCGCGGCGGCCTTTCGCGTCCTGCGCAAATCGCGGTTTTGGCGCGCGCGCATGACTTCGATTCCGGCCCGGGTCTGTTGGACCTCGGCGACCCTTCCCTCATCGAATTTGCGGTCGACGGCGGCCTTGAGTTGCTCGGCGTTCTTGAAAGTGGAGTCGCCGATCGCGGAGAGCTTGATGGCCGAGACCGCCTCGGCCAGCGCGCCAATCACATCCGTTTGCAGGTCGAGCAGTTCGCCCCGGTAGTTCGCTTCGGCTTGTTGGACACGCGCCGCCCCCGCTTGTCGCCCCGCCTGCGTCCGCCCGAAGGGGTCGATCGGCTGTGAAACAAACGCGTCTTGGTCGCTCGCGCCAATGGTGGCCCTGTGCGAATAGCCTATCCCTAGGCTCGTCGGTGGGGGGGTGCCAAGAGCGCGGGCGCTGAGCTTCGCTTGCTCCAGCCTCAGCTTCGCGGCCCTGGCGGCCGGCCGATTTTGAGCCGCGAGTTGTAGCGCGCTTTGGACGTCGAGAGGTTGGGTCTGTGCCCATCCCCCTTGGGCGAGCCCTGCGCAAAGCCACATGAGTACGCTCCTAACCATGGGTCAGCTCCTTGTCCATCTGGCCCATCCCGAGCACACAACATCCGTCCACTCTGAGCAACATTCTTCGAGAGAGGCGATCGAGGTCCCGCACGGTGCGCGCATTCCGGGCGGGAAAGTGCTCGAAGATGCCCTCAACGAGCGGGCGCACAGAGGGCTTGATGCTGTAGATGATCCAAGCGCGCCTCTTCTCCGTGGCGACGACGCCCGCGTTTCGCAGGGTCTGCAGGTGAGTGCTCAGCGTAGAGGGCCTGATTTCGAGTGCGTCCACCAGCTCGCACACACACAGCTCGGCCTGTCGAAGGGCATTGAGAATGCGCGCGCGGGTGGGGTCGCCAAGGGCATTGCCGAAATTTGCGATGTCTTTCATATCGGGACTTCGGGAAACGCCGATATCATACCCCTGCAATTCGTGCCCCTCAACATGCCCTGGCTCTCAGGCGGGGAGCGAGGCGGCAGCCCTGAGTGCGTCCCCGATCCGCGCCGACAGGTCGTCCACCTGAGCGACGTCGATGGTGAGCGGGGGCGCAAAGCGGAAGGTTCGCGAGCGCGTCTCCTTCGTCAGCACCCCGTGCTCGAGGAACGACTTCTGCAACCGATCCGTGTCCAATCCAGGGCGCACCTCGAGTCCCAGGATCAGGCCTCGGCCCCGCACCTCCGCGATGCATGAGCCCAGCGGCCCGCCTGCCGCGAGCGAGCGAAGTTCCCCGGCCAGTCTCGCGCCCATTCGCTCGCTGTTGCCGGCGAGGTCGAGTTCCTCCATCTCTTGGATCGCTGCGACCGCGACCGCGCACGCGAGCGGATTCCCGCCAAACGTGCTGCCGTGGTCGCCGGGTTCGAAAACCCCCAGCACCTCGCGCGTCCCGACCACGGCCGACACGGGCATCACGCCGCCCCCAAGGGCCTTGCCGAGGCACATCAGGTCCGGTTCGGCGTCCTCGTGCTGCCAGGCGAACTTCCTGCCGGTCCTACAGAACCCGGTCTGGACCTCGTCCCAGATGAGAAGCAAGCCACGGTCCGTGCACAGTCGGCGAAGGTCGGCCAGGAACCCGTCGGGCGGGAACAGCATCCCGGCCTCGGCCTGGATCGGCTCCATCAGCACGGCGCACGTGTTGGGGGTCAGCGCGCTCTCGACCTGCCCGATGTCCCCAAAATCGACGTGCCGGAAGCCCGGGCCGTACGGGCCAAACAGATCGCGGTACGCCGGCACGGTGCTGAAGCCCACGATCGTGGTCGTTCGACCGTGGAAGTTGTCTCTCGCCACCACAATCTCGGCCTTGTCGCGTTCCACCCCCTTGCGCGTGTAGGCCCATTTGCGGGCGAGCTTGATCGCGGTCTCGATCGCCTCCGCGCCCGTGTTCATCGGACACGCCATCTCGGCCCCGGCGTACTCGCACAGCCGCTTGAGGAACTGAGCCAGCTCGGTGGTGTACACCGCCCGGCTGATGAGGGTCAGCTTGTCGAGTTGCGCCTTGGCGGCGGCCACGATCGCCGGCGACAGATGTCCGTTGGCGACCGCCGAGTACGAGCCCACGCAGTCGATGTAGCGCTTGCCGCCGCCATCCCAAACATAGATCCCGTCCCCGCGCACGATGTTGACCGGAAGGGGATGGTAGTTGTGGGAACCGTAACGCTCCGTCATCTCAATGGCTTCGGCATCGCTGATCGGCTCGCTCATGCCTCCATGATGGATGGTCCCAGAGGCGTTTGTGAACCCCACTGGCGCGAATCGTTCGTGCACTTCTGGCTTCTCGGGAAGAGGGAGCTCACGCTTGGTCTGCGAATTGCGTGTCGAGCAAGTGAACAGGCGTTCAGACCCTCTCGCGCCCGCGTCCCGGACAAGTCTGCTCCTTGGTGTCCATAGAGTGACGGACACAGCGATGGGGACTTGCAAAATAACCGACAAAGTTGGATAGTAGAAGGCGTAGACAGGGGTCGCCTCGAAATCTGCCTTGCGGGAGGGATTGAACCCGGAGTTCACCGTTCTGCCGGTCTTATTGGATTGCGCCGCACGGATCGCTGATTCTCCCCCTTCCCTTGGTTGATCCTCGGGTCGTGCGGCCGCCTGATCGTACGCCCCGTTGGGGCATGCGGGACATTTCGTCCAGGAGCAATGATGGCACTGAACATCGAAAAGGAACGGGTTCGCAGGCGGGACCAGACGCATCTCACCGACCGTGAATCCGAGATCATACAACTTATCGCCAAAGGGCACAGCAACCGCAAAGTCGCGGACATCCTCGTCGTGTCGAAGCGCACGATCGACTTCCACTTGGCCCACGCGTATCGAAAACTGGGGGTGTTCAACAGGGTGCAGGCTGTTCTCGCGGCTTCGAGGCTCGGGTTGCTGCCGCGCGGGACCGCTCCCACACCCTTCGGCGACCCGCGGGGGGGCTTTGAGGACGACCTGATCTAGAGGCGCCCGGCCCCGCCGCGCCCTTCAAGGTCGGCGGGTTTGACGCCCTTTCGGAAGCCCTCGAACCCGAACGCGCTGGGTAGGTAGGCACCGACGAACGCCACGTTTGCGCGCTTGGGGAGTTTCCTTTCGAGGCCGACGCACCAGTAGGAACCGTTCACCAAGAGCCGGCGCAGGTCTTCGTTCAGGAGGTCGGTCGCGGCGCCCATGGTGGTGGTGAGCACGGTGTTCGTCTTGCCGGCTCCATTGACGGGGTGGCGGACCCAAACCACGGGCATCATGGGCTCGTTCACCTCCTGCTCGGCGCCCAGGGCGGTGCTCTTCCTGCCGGTCGCGGGCGGGTCGTAGGGTTCCATGCCGGCGAGCACTTGGCCGCGCACAAGGACCTCGGCGTCTGCGGGCGGGGCCGCTTCGTACACATCGGTGGTGCCGAAGAGGCCCGTCACGCCTCGCAGAACCGGATGGTTGGCAGCGGTCTTGGAGAGAACCCCGCGGGTTGCCTGCCGGCCGTGCACGCCCCAGTGGCTGATCCACGTTTCGCCAAGCACCTGCTTGCCGAAACCACCCGCCCACTCCTGGCTTTGCCAGCTGAACTTGCGGTAGACGCTCTTCGAGGCGGAGCCGTAGTTGAACGCGTGGGTGCTGGTTCGAAGCGCGATGATGGGCTTGCCTGCCAGGTAGTAGTCCACAAAGTGCTTCATCTGCGCATCGGGCCACTCGCGGAAGCGGAGCAGCATCACGCACAGGTCCGCCGTGTTCAATGCCTCCATGCCCGGCTGGTTGTCGCGCGTGTTGGGGTCGATCTCGCCTTGGGCGTTGATCGAGAAGAGAACCGTGCAC
>CAYJMZ010000149.1:0-7342 GCA_964370995.1 uncultured Fimbriimonadaceae bacterium
CGCCCTCCGCGGGGGGGGGTTCTCGCCTCCCACCCCCCCCCCCCCACTCCCAAGATGGTCCGATCCCTGCTCCCCAAAAACAAGGACACGGCTCGGTGGCGGCGAACTGCAACGCATGGAGTTCGAGCACCTTTCGCGTAAGGAGTTTCTCAAGGGCATGCTGGCGGCGGCGGCGGTGGCTTCCGCCGGCAGCGGGGCCGCACAGACACCAGGCGCCGCCCCTTCTGGCGGATTGGGGAAGAGGACCTCAAGGTGCTCGAAAAGGTGTTTGCGATCGAGTTCACCGACGAGGAACGCAAGGCGTTGGTGGGCTCCGTGCGCGGCGCACGCAGAGGGTTCGAAAACATCCGTACGCTGCCGATCGACTACACGGTGGAACCGCCCACCCCCTTCGCCCCGCTGCCTGGCCGTGCGCGCTCCGGCAAGCAGGGCGTGTCCGCGAAGGCCTCGCGGGCGAAGACTCGCGGAAAGCTCGGCGACGAGCAACTGGCGTTCCTCCCGTTGCGCGAACTCGCCGACCGGGTGCGGACGCGGCAGGTGTCGTCGCTTCAACTCACCGAGCTGTATCTGGGGCGCCTGACCCGGTACGGCGAGAAGCTCCTCTGCGTGGTCACCCTCACTCCGGAGCTGGCGCGCGAGCAAGCTGCCCGCGCGGACGCTGAGATCGCCCGAGGCAAGTACCGGGGCCCCCTTCACGGCATCCCGTGCGGCATCAAAGACCTGTTTGCGACGAAGGGGATCCCGACCACGTGGGGCGCGGACCCGTTCGAGGGTCGCATCCTCGAGGGCGATGCGGCGGTCGTGGAGCGGCTGCGGGACGCCGGCGCCGTGCTCGTCGCCAAGCTGAGCATGGGGGCGCTCGCTCAAGGCGACGTGTGGTTCAAGGGACGCACCCGCAACCCGTGGAAGCCCGAATCGGGCTCCTCGGGCTCGTCCGCAGGCCCGGGCGCGGCCGTTGCGGCGGGACTGGTGGGCTTCGCGGTCGGCACCGAGACGCTGGGGTCGATCATGTCGCCGAGCCACGTGTGCCGGGTGTCGGGACTGCGCCCCACGTACGGGCGCATCAGCAGGCGCGGCGCGATGGCCGTCAGCTGGACGATGGACAAGATCGGGCCGATGTGCAGGGAAGTGGAGGACTGCGCCCTGGTTTTTGCCGCCCTCGCCGGCGCAGACCCCGGAGATCGCAGTTCAGTGGATCGCCCGTTCCATTACGATCCCAAAATCAACCTCAAGTCCCTGAAGATCGGTTACCCCGTGCAGAGCGGCCAAGACGTCAAACCCGAGCAGCTGCCCCATCTGAAGACCCTGATCGACCTCGGAGCGCAGCTACAGCCCGTCGTGCTCGACCCCGTGCCGGACGGCGTGAATCTCGTGTTGGGCGTGGAGGCGTCGTCTGCCTTCGATGCGTTTACGCGCGGGCCGGACATTCAGGCGCTCAAGAACAGCGCGTGGCCCGTGACCTACCGCTCGAACCGTTACATCCCGGCCGTGGAGTACCTCCAGGCGCAGCGTGCAAGGACCCTGTTGCAGAGGCGCTTCGAGGAGCAGTTGGGTGATCTTGACCTGGTAGTGGCCAACGAGCGGGGCGGACCCCTGCTGTTTACGACCAACCTGACGGGCCATCCGCAAGTGCTCGTGCCAAACGGGGTGGACGAGCGTGGCAATCCAAGGAGCGTGTCGTTCGTGGGCCGGCTGTACGAGGAGGACGTTCTGCTCGCCGTCGCAAGGCTCTACCAGGAGGCCACGGGGCACCACCTGCGCCACCCAGACCTCTCGGCCCTCGCCTAGGGTGCTGAAGAAGGGGATTGCACCCTATGTTCTGGCACCACGGACGTTTCCGATCCCGTGCCACCCTCATCTTGGGGGTGCGTGAGGTGCGAACACTCGGCGGAAGCACCCCCGACACGAGGGTGGCACGGTTGCGTCGGCCTTCTTCAGAACCCTGCTAGTGCCACAGCAGGCGGGTGATGATGGCCCCGAGGACACCTCCGGCGAGAGCGGAGCCCACCGCGATGGCCACGAGGCGTCCGGTTGGCGCCCAGGGCTGGCGGGCCTTCGGGAGTCGAACGTGCTCGAACGTGTGCACCTGTGTCGAGCCCCAGCAATCGACCGTCACGCTGCGGGCCAGCTCGTTGACCGACTGCACCGACGCGTCCCACCAGAACCCCGACGTGTAAACCTCGATTTTGCTGCCGGGAGTCATGCAGAACGGCTGCAGGTCACCGGGGAAGCACGCCTGGGTGGACCCGTTCACAAACCGGATGGCAACGTACCCGCCCACCGTTTCCGACACGACGCCCACATACGAGGCCCCATCGGCAGACTTCGCGAACACGTGCGTGCCCGGCTCGAAGGAATGGGCGCCTCGCACCCTCTCCCGCAACGCCTGCAGGGTGGCATCCCGGGCGATCCCCGCCTCTTCGGCCGCCAGAACGTACGCCTCTAGGTCGGGCCGGGGCTGAAGCAGCTGTTCGCTCTCTTCGGAGATCTCCTGGGCCCGCCGCAGGACGGCGCCTAGATCGTCGGGTTCCAAGGGATCTCCAGTCATGGTGTGATATTCGGTCCCACGTGGAAGAGTTTGGCCGCGGTTG
Organism: uncultured Fimbriimonadaceae bacterium; assembly: GCA_964370995.1. GTDB lineage: Bacteria > Armatimonadota > Fimbriimonadia > Fimbriimonadales > Fimbriimonadaceae > JAMLGR01. Next base: position 2,592 of record CAYJMZ010000149.1, read on the forward strand.
GCCCATAAATCAATGCCCCGGCCCCTGGGGTGTCCCCGAACCGGCTTACGTGGGAATCGGCGAAAGGTTGCGCGCGCGGGCGAAAAGCACCCAGGCATGGCACCAAGTCCACTTCGAGCGGGGAACCGAGCCGCGACCGCCGAACGTTATAGGGGCATGGCAGGACTCCTCATCAAGTGCGTCCTTCTCACCGCCGCCACAGTCGCCGTCATCCCGCCCGTCGTTGCGCCCGAGGCGTTTTCGTTCGAAGACCCCAAGAAGAGGGTGGCACGGGATCGGCCCTGACGAAGCGTGAGTAGCGCGTCTAGGACTTCCGCTTCCCGGCGTAGTACCAGCCTTTGCGAAGGGCGCTCCTCGCCGCGTCCCCTGGCGCCGATCCTTCGATGCGCTGCACGGTTTTGGGCTCGCTTGTCGGCAGGATGCGCACTTCGACCTCCTTGCCCTCACGCAGGACGTGAAGCAGGAGGGTATCGCGTGTGGTCGCCGCCTTGAGCGCGTTTGCCACCACCTCTGAAATGGCGCGCACGGTGTCCAAAGCGGCCTTCTTGCCGGCGATTTCGACGATCAGGTCTCCGTTCACGAGGCGATCGGTCGCTGCGCCGTGCACGTTGCGGACGCGCGCGCCCTTTTCGGCCTTGTCGGCGGTCCACTCGAACCCCACGTCGACGCTCGACTCCATGCGCTCCGCGACGCGAAGGCCCATCTTCTCAAGTTGCGCCTCGACGGGGAGTTCGCCCGGCTGCATCACCAGCTTGTCGTAGAACGGGCCGAGTTCAGGACCCCCGAAGCGCACGCACAGGGCACGGATCGCGTCCTCGGCGAAGCCCGGCTTTTCGTCCCGGCACATCTGCCACAGGGCGAGCATCACGTCGTCCAGCGAGTGCTCTCCCCCCGTTCGCGAGCGGATCTCGGTGTCGAGGCACATCCCGACGAGCCACCCCGTGTCGTAGTAGCTCACCCCAAAGCCCTGGCTGTTGCCGCGCCCCCCCGAAGCTTCTCCCACGCGGAGGCTTGCATCGTTCGGGGAAACCTCGAGCCGGGCGGGCTTCGAGCGGACCGTCCGCATGTTGGACAGGATGTCGTTGTGGAACATCGCCTCGTCCCACATGGCGTATCGGAACAGCAGGAGGTGCGCGTAGTAGTCCGTGACGCCTTCGAGCCACCACAGGGCGCCGGTCTTGGGCAGCACGGTGTAGTCGAACGGGCCCAGCGGAGCCGAGCGGATCCGTTTCACATTCCACAAGTGAAGGAACTCGTGCGACAACACGCTCACTCCGCGCGGTCCGACGCCGCTGGCGATGGAGATCTGCGTGCTGTTGAGGTGCTCGAGGCCGCCGCCGCCGTCAAGGCCGTCGCTGATGTTGAGGTGCCACACAAATTTCTTGTAGGGAAGTCCCCCGAAGAAGTCCTCCTGCATGGCGCTGATCGCACTGCAGGCGGAAATCAACTTGGGAACGTCGACGTCGGACATTCCAGGGCCTCTCAGGGCGAGGTAGTGAGGCTTGCCGTCGATCAGGTACGCGTACACGGGATTCGTGCCCATCGTCACCGGGTTGTCCGCGAGCACGTCGTAGTTGGGTGCCGTGAACGTGTTCGGCGTGGCGGGCTTCGCGTCGAGACCGGTCATCACCTTCCAGGCCGCCGGGATCTTGGCGAACGTCAGGGTGCACGGCTCCGTCGTGTGGCCCTCGACGAAAAGGTAGGTGGAGGGGCCGCTGTAGTGGATCACCCCGGGCACGGTCTGGGCAGGCACACGGTAGGAGACGTTGATCTCGGTGGTTCCGGCGGTACGCACGACCCACGCGCCGTCTTCCGCAACGGTGAACGGGAGCGGGGCGGCGTTGACCCCCGTGGCCTTGAACACGTTCTTGTAGCCGTCTCTTAGCATTTCGGCCCCGGGCGCCCTGCTGGGCTTGCGCACACGCGACTCTTGGGCCGTCACACGCAGGCGCATCTCGACGGCGAGGGTTCCTTTCGCCAGGTCCGGCTCGACACGGTAGGAAACCTGGGCTCCGGCGATTGCGACAAGCGATGCAAGGACGAGTCCGGCAGCGGCACGGCGATACAGCGATGTTGCCATGTTCTATTGTGTCCGGCTCTGGGTATGTTGTGCACTGCATGGAGCTGACACCGCACGCGGCAGAGATCTTCGAGGAGCTGATGGAGGGCAATCGGCGGTTCCGGAGCGGGTGCTCGATCCACCAGCGGTACGAGGAGATAGAACTGCGGGAAATCGCGCTTCGCCAGGAACCCATTGCGGCGGTGGTGGCGTGTTCGGACAGCCGCGTGGTGCCCGAAGTGCTGTTCGATCAACCTCTCGGGTCGCTATTTGTGAGCCGCGTGCCGGGCAATGTGGCGAGCGACGGCACGAAGTGGATGATCGAGATCGCGATGTCCGAGTTCAAGATCCCCCTGCTGATCGTTCTCGGCCACACGGGGTGCCTCGCCGTCAAGAGCGTGATGGGCTCGTTTCCCGGCACCGAAGGGGGCCTGCTGCGCTTCAAAGTGATGGGCGCAGTCGACCGCTCACGGTCCCTGCCCGGAGAGGACCGACTCCGTGTGGCCGTCGAGGAGAACGCACGGGTGGCACTCCGCGAACTCTCGTCAGATTCCTTCCTGCTCCGCAACGCCCTGGCCGATCGATCGACCGCCTGCGTTCCCATGCTCTACGAGATGGAGACGGGCACCGTGTTCGCTCTGTAGTCATTCCGGCGATGGGGACTTGCGCTGGCGTAGGGCCGACACCAGGAGCACGAGCCAGCCCGCGAGGATGCACGCGCCGCCGATGGGGGTGACGGCGCCCCACATGCGCTCCCCTGTGAGTGCGAGCGTGTAGAGACTCCCGGAAAACACCACGATCCCGATGGACCACAACAAACCCGCGGTGCTCGCCCCACGTCCGAGTCGGCCGCCGGCAAGGGCGAGCGCCAGGAGTGCCACGGAGAGGATCAGGTGGTAATGCGCGCCGGTTTGAAACACCTCGAGAAGCTCGGCGGAGAGGCGATCGCGCAGCGCGTGGGTTCCAAACGCACCGGCCCCAACGGCGAGGAAGCCCGAAGCGGAGGCAAACACGAGAAGAGTGCGGTTCACGGCTGGCCCGAAGGATAGCACGCGTTCGAGCCCCGTCTAGGGCTTGCGTTTCGATGGCTGCAAGTGGGACAGTACGAACATGCGGAACGTGCTGCTTGGGGTTTGGATGGTGCTCGGGCTGGTTGTGGCCACGGGCGCGGAGGCGCAGGGGATCTCCGTGGTTGTGGACGGCAAGCCACTCGCGTTCCAAGGGGCGGGGGCGCAGCGTCTCAACGGGCGCGTCATGGTCCCGATGCGCGGCACGTTTGAGGCCCTGGGAGCAACCGTCGAGTGGCTGCCCGCCACCCGGACCGCGGTCGCCAAAAAGGGGGACGTCAACCTTGAGCTGACCATCGGCGAGCGCATCGCCAAGCTCAACGGCAAGGACGTGCTCCTCGACGTTCCCGCCACGGTGCTCAAGGGGTCGACGATGGTGCCCCTTCGGTTCATCGGCGAGGCGCTGAACGCAGACGTCGTGTGGGACAGCCGCACGCGGACCGTGCGCATTTCCAGCCTGCCCCCGGATTTCGAGGCAGGTCGAAACAAATGCTGGGAACCTGCGCTACTTCGTGGCCGCGATCGTCCCGATTGACGGTTTCAGGAAACAGACAAGCGGGACGCTCGCTGCCACGGGGCGGGTAGAACAACGGCATGAACGTCGAACTTCTGCAGCGCTTGACCGAGGCGCACGGTGTGTCGGGACAAGAGGACGCGATCCGCGAGATCGTGCGGGCGGAGCTGGGAGGGCTTTGCGACATCTCGTCCGACGCGATGGGCAACTTGATCTGCGTCAAAGCCGGCCAAGGTGGCGACGGAGCGCGGCCCAAGCTGATGATCGCCGCACACATGGACGAGATCGGCTTCGTGGTAAAGCACATCGACGACAATGGGTTCCTGCGGCTCCAAACCCTTGGGGGATGGGACCCGCGGCAGATGGCCAGCCAGCGGGTGTTCGTGCACGCGCGCGGCGGGATGCTGCACGGCGTGCTCAGTCTGTCCACGAAACCCAAGCACCTCCTGACCCCCGAGGAGGCTGGGAAGGCCCCCCAGATCGCCAACTTCTTCGTAGATATCGGGCTCTCGGGTGAGGACGCCAAGAAGCCCGTGTGCCTCGGCGACATGGTCACGATGGACCGGACCTTCCACTCCATGGGCGATCTGTTCACGTGCAAGGCGATGGACGATCGGTGCGCGGTGTTCGTGATGATCGAGGCACTCCGGGCAGCCCGCAGCCACGTGGTGGACGTGTACGCGGTCGCCACGGTGCAGGAGGAGATCGGGCTTCGCGGCGCGGCGGCCAGCGGCTCGGGCATCGTGCCCGACATCGTGGTTGCGATCGACATCACGCTCGCCAACGACATCCCGGGCATTCCTGCGGAGGATCAGGTAACCCGGCTGGGGCAGGGCACAGCCATCAAGATCCTGGACTCGTCGCTGATCTGCCACCCGAAGGTCGTGGAGCACTTCAGAGAGCTCGCCGAAACCCACAAGATCCCGCACCAGTTGGAGATCCTGCCCGCGGGAGGCACCGATGCAGGCGGGATCCAACGCCTCCACGGCGGCATTCCCGCGTTCACGCTCTCAGTCCCGACACGGTATGTGCATACGGTCAACGAGACGGTGCACAAAGGGGACCTGCAGGCCTCGATCGACCTGCTTGCGCGGTACATCGAAGACGCCCA